>JAICJW010000038.1 GCA_025928215.1 Chloroflexia bacterium
CCAAGGATTTGCTCCCCCTCTCCTTTGCCGCCGGGCAAAGGAGAGGGGTCGGGGGGTGAGGTTTCATGCGTACACGATTGGGAATGCTGATCGCACTGTTGCTCGTCGCGCTGATGATGGTGGCGAACACGCCGGTCGTTGCCGCGCCGGCGCCAGAGGCGGCGAGCGCGCTGACCTACCTGCGCGCGCTACAGAATGCGGATGGCGGCTATCCCGGCTTCTCCGGGCCGGCGAGTGACCCGAGCGTCAGCGCGGACGCCGCGCTCGCTTTCATCTCGTCGGGTATTTCGCCCGGTGATGTCAAAAAGGGCGATAGCAGTCTGCTCGAGTATCTCCACACGAGCGCGGCTGGTCTGAAGACCGGCCCGGCGGCGAAATACCTGCTCGTCGCGGCGAACATCGGTGAGGATGCGACCTCTTTCGGCGGCGCCGACCTCACCAGTCTGAGCCTCGCCGACAAGAACGCGGATGGCATCTACGGCGGCTCGTACTTCACCCATGCCCTCGTTATCCTCGCGCACGCCCTCGCCCAATCCCCGGACGCGGCGAAAGAACTGGATAACGGCGTCCTCCTCCGGGCACAACAAGTGGACGGCGGCTGGGGTTTCGATGCGAAGGGCACGAGCGACACGAACACGACCGCGATCGTCGTGCAGGCGCTCGTCGCCAGCGGGCAGGGCGGCGACGCGACAACGCGCGGCATGGCGTACATGGAAGGCACATTGCAGCCGAGCAACCTCTATCCCTTCGATGGCAAGAGCGGCGATGGCGACGCGAACAGCACCGCCTCCGTCCTGCAAGCGAAGATTGCCGCCCGCGCGAACCCCGATGAGATCACGCGCACACGCGCCGCGCTGATCACCCTCCAGAATCCGAGCGGCGCCTTCGCCTTCCAGAAGGCCACGCCGGACGACAACCTCCTCGCCACCATTCAGGGCATCCCCGCCATCAATGGCCGCGCCTTCCCTGCAATACGGCAGGACTGAGGGCTGAGGACGAAGAACGAAGCGGGGAGAGATGACATGGCCGCGAAATGGGCGACGAGACTGAGAAGGAGCGGGCGAGACTCCGTCCTCGATTTCAGCGGCCTGAAGGTCTTGTTCGCCGCGCTGCTCGTCCTCGTCGCGCTGACCGGCGGCGCGGGAGCGGCACAACCGGCGCGGGCAGCGGGGGCGGTTGGGATCGTCGTGCGACATGGCGACGGACGGATCCTCTATGCGTATGTCCCGCTGACGAGTGATGCGATGACGGGCGCGCAGGCGCTTCAACAGTCCGGCCTGACGCTCAATGTCACGGCTGGCGGCGCATACGGTACGGCGGTCTGTGCGATAGATCATGAGGGATGCGATTCACCGAAGGAAAACTGCTTCTGCAAATCCTATGGCAACCCATCCTTCTTCTGGCATTACTTCGCGCGCGGCACCGACGGCGCATGGCACACCGCCAGCACCGGCGCGAGCAATCGCGTACTCCATGATGGCGATGTGGACGGCTGGTCATGGACGAGCGGCGACAGCGACCTGCCACCCGTCACACTGGCGCAAATTACCACGGCGGTGCAGACGACGAACGCGCCGCCCACACCGCTCGGCGCTTCACCTTCTCTCGTGGCCGATGCCCCAGCCGCGCCAACGCCGGCCGCATCGCTCACGACCGCCACAGCGGAGCGTCAACCCCGCCTCGCCGCCATCGCGCCGAACGGGAGCGCAACGCCAATCGTCGCGGCGACGAAGCCATCCGGCGCGTCGAAAGGGAGGGCAATTGGCGGATTCGTCGCGATTGTGGCAGTTATGCTCGCGCTCCTTGCGTTCGTCTCACGCGGCGCGCGACGAAGAAGAACGTAGGGCGTACTGAGTGCTGAGTGATGAGAAATGAGACCCGCGATGTCGCCCGAGCAACAGGACATCCCAATGAACCGGGCGAGCGACACGAGCACTGCCTCACGCACACCTTCCGTACTCATGCCGCCCAGAGGGCATCCGCGGGACTCGTCACTTCATCCCCTCGCGTGGCTCGTCTGGGCGACCGCTTGCACACTGGTGGTCGCGACGACGCGGAACCCGCTTTACGTCCTGCTCGTGACGCTCTGCGCCGGGGCCGCCTATCGAGCCGCGCGGAGCGTCCGCCCGGCGGCGACTGCACACTGGTCACTCATTTTGCGCGCGGCCTGGACATTGACGACGATCTCCATCCTCTTCAACACGCTCACGGTGCATGCCGGAGACCGCACGCTTGTCGTACTCCCGCGCGATCTGCCGCTCGTCGGCTCGGTGATCGGCGGGCCAGTGACCCTGAATGCGCTCCTGTACGGGTGCGTCTCCGCGCTCGCACTTGGCACGCTGATCCTGATCTTCGCGGCGCTCAACGCGGCGGTTGGCTACGAGGAATTGCTCCGTCTCCTGCCCCGCCCCCTCACCGGCCTCGGCGTGACGATGACGGTCGCCCTCGGCTTCCTGCCTCAGACGATCGCCGCACTCAGCGAAGTGCGGGAGGCGCAGGCGGTGCGCGGCCACATGCCGGGAGATGGACGGCGCGGGGGCTATCTGGGCAGCCTCCCGCCGCTCATCGTGCCCGTGCTCGCCCTCGGCCTCGAACGGGCAATCGCGCTCGCGGAGGCGATGGCGGCGCGCGGCTTCGGCGTCCCCCAGACCGAGAGCGTCCGCATCCGGCGCACCGCATATCGGGCCCATCCCTGGCGAATGCTCGATAGCACCGTCACTGCCGGTGCGCTCCTTACCGCGGTCGCGGTCGCGGCGGCCACGCTGGGTGGGAGCGCGCTCGTCTATTACCCCTATCCAATTCTGCTCTGGCCGCCTTTTGCTCCTCTGGTGGGCCTCACGCTATTGCCGCTCCTGCTGCCCGCGCTGGTTATGCCCTATGCGGGTGATGTCCTTCCCCCTGCCCCCTTCCCGGTGCAGGAGGGAGAAGCCGCTTCTGACCTCATTGCCGCTCCCTCCCTCTCCCCTCCCGGTGCGGGTGGGGCTGGGGGTGGGCATGTCGCCCGCCTCGACCATGTCACATCTGCCTATCCTCACACGACCGTACCCGTCCTCGCTGATGCCTCATGGGATATGTTCAAGAGCGCGACGACGCTCCTGCTTGGTCCGTCCGGGGCGGGAAAATCCACCCTGCTCCGCACCTTCAATGGTCTCGTACCGCACTTCACCGGCGGGCAGTTCGGCGGCGCGGCGACGGTCGCCGGACATGTGGCGCACCGCGCGGGGCCGCGCGGGATGAGCGGGGTCGTCGGTATGCTCTTTCAGGACCCGGAAGCATCCGCCGTCGCGCCCCGCGTCGCGGATGATGTCGCCTTTGCGCTCGAACAGCATGGCATTCCCCGACCGGAGATGCGGCGGCGGGTGCGGGACGCACTCGACGCGGTCGGGATGGGGCATCTGGCGGAGCGGGAGATCGCGACGCTCTCCGGCGGAGAACGGCAGCGGGTCGCCCTGGCGGCAGCTATCGTCCGCACGCCCCGGCTGCTCGCCCTCGACGAACCGACCTCGCAACTCGACCCGGATGGCGCGCGGGCGGTTCTCGACGCGGTTGCGGCGGTACAGGCATCCACCGGCATGGCGGTGATCCTCGCGGAGCACCGGCTGGAGCGGATCGTCCCACGCGCGACGGATGGGCTGTTCCTCCCCGGTGACGGCACGCTGAAGAGCGGTGCGGTGCGGGATATGCTGGCGCGAGCGGGCAGGCAGTCGGCGGCATGGCTGCCGCCCGTCGTCGCGCTCGGTCAGGCGCTCGGCTGGCAGCCGCTCCCCCTGTCGGTCGCGGAGGCTACCCCATTTGCCGCGCGCGCCGGGCTGATGACAATGGCCTCGCCACCGCTCCCCACGATACATCCCGCCGGTGTGCCACTCGTCGTAGCCTCCGGCCTCTCGGTCTCACTCGGTGGGCAGCCCATCCTCCGTGCCGTTGACCTCGCACTCTGCGCGGGCGAGATCGTCGCGGTGATCGGGGTCAACGGCGCGGGCAAGACGACGCTGCTCAGGGCACTCCTCGGGTTGCGTAGGCCGGAGGCGGGCCGGATTACCGTCATGGGTCGCGACGTCACAGAGGCGGGCGTGGCAGCGCGCGGTGGGCAGATTGGCTATGTGCCACAGCAGCCGGGCACGCTGCTGTTCGCGGAGACCGTCGCGGACGAACTCGCCTTCACGCTCCGGGCGCACCACCGGCAGGCGTTTCCCGCCCGCTATGGCGACGCGGACGGCCTGCTGACCGCGCTCCGTCTCGGCGGCATGGCAGATCGCTATCCGCGCGATCTCTCCGTCGGCGAGCGGGCGCGCGTGGCGATTGCCGCGACGCTCGCCAGTGACCCGCCGCTCCTATTCCTCGACGAACCGACGCGCGGCCTCGATCCCGACGCGAAGGAATCCCTGATCGCCATTCTGCGGCAACTGCGCGATGAGGGCAGGACGGTCCTGCTCGTCACGCATGACGCCGAATTCGTCGCCCGCGCCGCCGACCGTGTGATCCTGCTCGACCGGGGGCGAGTGATCGCGGAAGGTCATCCACGTGCCGTGCTGCCCGGTTCGCCCTTCGCGCCGCAGATCAATCAATTGCTCGGCGGCACCTTCCTGACCGTCGTGGATGCCCTGGCGGCCCACCGGCTGATGGCGGTCGAGGCATGAGCGGCATCAGGCGATGGCGCACAACGGTGGTGCTCGCGGTCACATCGCTGATCGGCGTCGCGGCCTTCCTCAGCCCGTTCTGGCTGGCCCGCGCGCAGACCGCCAGCGCGGATCGCACCGCGCACGGCGGCGACGCGCCCCTCCTGTTCGCCCTGATCGGCGTCCTCTGCCTGGTCGTTTTGCTCATTGAGACGGGCGGTGGCGCGGACCCGGACGCGAAGCGCGTCGCGCTGCTCGGTGTGCTCGTCGCGGCGAACGCGGCGCTCCGGCTCCTCCCCGGCGTGCTGGGGGCCAGCCCGATCTTTCTGCTGCCGATCTGCGTCGGCTTCGTCTGGGGGCCGTCGTTCGGCTTCCTGCTCGGCGCGGCGAGTATTGCCGTCTCCGCGCTCCTGACAGGCGGCATCGGCCCCTGGCTTCCCTTCCAGATGATGACGCTCGGCTGGGTCGGGCTGACGGCAGGGGTGATGGGGAGCCTCACTCCCCGGCCCCCTCTCGTACGGAGTCTTTGCCTTGGGGCAAAGGAGAGGGGGAGCAAATCCCGGTGTAGGGGCGCACGGGTGCCATTTGGGCACGATGCGCGCGCTCCCACTCAGTCCTCAATCCTCAATCCTCAGTCCTTAATCGCCTTGACGATCTTCGCGGCGGCGTGGGGGTTCGGCTTCGGGGCGATCATGAATCTCTGGTTCTGGCCGTTCGCCGCGCCCGCGTCGCCCGCCGAGAGCGGATTGTACTGGGCGCCGGGGTTGGGGCTGGGGGAGACGGTGCGGCGGTATTTCCTCTTCTATGGCGCGACCTCCGCCGTCTATGATGCCTTCCGGGCGGCGGGCAACATCGCGATGTTCGCGCTCTTCGGGCGGCCCGTCCTCTTGCTTCTGCTGCGCTTCCGCGATCGGTTCACGTGGCAACCGATCTCGCCGCTCCCGACTCCGGAAGGGCGGGAGGAGGTGGGCATGCCCGATCCCGGTGGATGATACCCAATCCAGACCATCGTCGCTTCCCGTATACTGGGAGAGGCGACGGGATACGTCGTTGGTGGCATCGAGGCACCAGAAGGAGAGCGAGATGAGCATGCGACAATGTGGTCGGTTTCTCATCGTAGCGGCGATTGTGGCGCTGCTGGCACTGACGAGCGCGAGTATTGTCTCGGCACACGCGGCGTATAAGAGTTCAGACCCGCCAGCAAATGGGACGGTGCAGAAAGCGCCCGCGCAAGTCGCGATCACCTTTTCTGAGGAGACCGATCCATTGAAGAGCGGAGGTTCGGTCACGGACGCGAGCGGCGCGACGGTCTCCACCGGATTTAAGGTGGACCTCAACCAGCGGACGAATATGACGATTGATCTCAAGCCGAACCTGCCGAACGGCGCATACACCGTCAAGTGGAACACCTTCACGGATGATGACAACGGCATGGCGAACGGCACCTTTACGTTCACCATACAGGCGGCTGCTGGCGCCGGCACGGCGACGACCGGCACCGCACCGGCGGTCGGTTCCTCGGCAGCAGCGCCCCCTGCGGCAACGACCGCCTCCGCCGCCACGACAACGGCAACGGCAACGGTAGCCGCGACCCTCGCACCAACCGCGACGCGGCCCGCGACGACTTCGGTCGCGACGGGCACAGGTGGCGGCGCAACGGCGACAACGGTTCCAGCCACGCTACCGAATGCCGGCAATAGTGGCAGCGGCAATGGCACGCCATGGGCAATCGCGATGCTTGTCGTCGCCCTGCTCATCATCGCGGGCGGATTGGCCTACCGTCTGCGGTTGGTACGCCGCTGAGCGGTATACTGAAGGTCGGGACATTGAGGCGCGGAAGGGCCACGCTCAGTCCTTCGTCGGAGGCGCGGATGCACGGAGAATACAAGACGCCCGGCGGCAAACTCGTCGTCGTTGATTGCACGGTGCGGGAAGGCAGGCTCGCGGATGTGGAAGTGACGGGGGATTTCTTTCTCTATCCGGAAGAGGCCCTTGACACAATCACCCGCACGCTCACCGGCCTTTCGACCAGCCTGCCCGCCGACGAAATCGCGGCCCTGATTCACGCCAATGTTGGCGATGACGTCACCTTTCTTGGCTTCTCCCCCGAGGCAATCGGTATCGCCCTGACGCGAGCAATGAGCGATGAGGGCGTTCGAAATTCGGAGTATGATGTTCGATGATTGACTCCGAACCGCGAACCGCGAACGCCGAACTCGACGCCCGCTGGCGGTCGTACGACTGGCGACTCATTCCCGCCGTGCCGCGTGATCCAGCGATGAATATGGCGCTGGATGCGGTGCTTGCGGAGCGCGTCGGGGCGGGGAAACGGCCCGCGACCCTGTGGATCTGGGGATGGAATGCCCCGTGCGTCGTCCTCGGACGCTTCCAGTCCGTGCGCAATGAGATTGATGAGGAAGAGGGGCGGGCGCTCGGCATCGGTTTCGTCCGGCGTATCACGGGCGGCGGGGCAATGTTCATCCAACCGGGAGGGGCGATCACCTATTCCGTCATCGCGCCGGAAGCGCTCGTCGCGGGGATGAGTTTCGCGCAGTCATATGCCTTCCTCGATTCCTGGGCGGTGGACGGCCTGCGCGCCCTCGGCGTGGATGCGTTCTACGTGCCGCTGAACGACATCGCCTCCTCGACGGGCAAGATCGGCGGCGCGGCCCAGGCGCGGCGCGGTGGTGCCGTCCTCCACCACGCGACGATTGCCTGCGAACTCGATACGGAGAAGATGGCGCGCGTCCTGCGGATCGGGCGGGAGAAGTTGAGCGATAAGGGGATCGCCAGCGCGGCGAAACGCGTCTCCCCCCTCCGGCAGCAGACCGACCTCCCGCGTGACGCGATCATCGCCCGCCTCGTCGCCTCCTTCGCCGACCGCTACGGCCTCACGCCGGACACGGTCCACCCCGACGAAGAGGCCGAAGCCGCCCGCCGCGTCGCGGCGCAATTCGGCACGCGCGAGTGGTTGTATCTCTTGCCGTAGGGATCAACCTCACCCCCGCCCATCACCTCATTCGACAGCGCATTCCGCGCCACGTATACTACCGTGCACTCCTGCTTTGGGGCGTTCCATACAGCATGCATTGGGTATCCTTGACCCCTTCTCCCGGAGAGGCGGCAGGATTCTAAGGAATCGGAAAAGGGAGGAACTCGTGGTGCGACGTTCATTCTTGCCACTCGTGACGCTCATACTCGTCGGCTTCGTTCTCGCGGGATGTGGCGGCGGGAGCGCGGCGACGGCAACGTCCGCCAAGCCAACGACCGCCTCCGCTACGGCTGCCCCGACCACCGGAGCAGCAGCGGTATCATCCAGCGCGTCAAGCGCCGCGGTCACCCCCCGGCCAGCGGGCAGCAGCGCGGCGGGCACCACCGTTGCGGCGAGCGCGTCATCCGGCACGACCGCCGCGACGACGAGCGGCGGCACGATCAAGATCGGCATGATTACCTCGCTGACCGGCCCGTACAACCCGCTCGGCGGGTTCAACAAGCAGGCGGCGGATTTGCTCGTCAAGCAGATCAACGACGCGGGCGGCATTAATGGCGCGAAGATTGAACTCTCCATCGAGGACGATCAGAGCAACCCGAGCCAGGCGCTCACCGCCGTGAAGAAGCTGATCGCGAGCAACATCGTCGCCCTGATCGGCCCCGTCTTCAGTTCGAGTTGCGTCGCCATCCTCGATGAGGTCGAGGCGGCGAAAATCCCGATGATCACGCAGTGTGCGGCGGATTCCGTCGTCACGCCGATCCGGCCCAATGTCTTCCTCGGCCCGCAATCCACCCGGATCGCCGCCGACCAGTTGCTCGGCTACCTGAAGAGCGTAGGCAAGACGAAAATCGCCCTGATGCATGATTCGACGGAGTACGGCTCGCTCGGCGGGAGCATCATCAAGGCGGACGCCGCGAAATACGGCATCACGAGCGTGGATGAGCAATTGTACGAGTTGACCGCGACGACCTTCATCCCGCAACTGACGAAGATCAAGAACGGCGACGCACAGGCGATCATCAGTTGGGGTTCCGGCGCGCCCGCCGTGACGATCACCAAGGAGTACAAACAGCTCGGTATCACCATCCCGCTCAGTTTCAGCGGCGCGCAGGCAAGCCCGCTCTTCCTCAAGCCCGCCGGTGATGCTGCCAATGGCCTCATCATTCAGTGCCAACTCGCGCCAATCGGCAAATATCTGCCGGACAGCAACCCCGCCAAGCCGCTCATCACGAAGTTCGACGCCGATTTCATGGCGGCGTACAACACGCCGCCCGCGCAGTTCGCCTACAACACCTACGACGCCATCCAACTCTTCGTCTCGGCGATCAAAAAGGCTGGCCCCGACCCGGCGAAGATCCGCGACGCCGTCGAGCAGACGCAAGGGTTCGTGAGCGTGGATGGCACCTTCAACTACTCCCCGACCGACCACACGGGCCTCGGTGCGGACGACATCTGGATCGCGCAAGTCACGAACGGCGCGCTCGTCCCGACGAAGTACGGCAACGGGAAGTAGTCAGTAGTCAGAACGGGGACAGAATCCTCTGACTACTGACTACTGACTACTGAGGAGCGCGACGACATGCTGACGATTGAGGGCATATCGAAGCGATTTGGCGGCGTGGCGGCGCTGACGGAGGTCAGCGTGACGGTGGAGCGCGGGCAATTGCTGGCGATCATCGGGCCGAATGGCGCGGGGAAATCCACGCTCTTCCAGACCATCGCCGGGCAGCACCGACCGGATGCGGGGCGCATCACCTTTCTCGGGCGGGAGATCACCGACCTTCAACCGTATCAACGCGCTCAACGCGGTATCGCCATTGCCTTTCAGGATGTGCGGCTCTTTCCGGAGATGACTGTGCGGGAGAATGTGATGGTCGGCTGCCACACGAGCGGGCATCACGGTTTCTGGGATGCCGCGCTGCGCCTGCCGCGCTACTGGCGGGAGGAGGCGACGACGCGGGAGCGGGCGTGGGAACTCCTCGCTCGCGTCGGCATGGCGGACCTCGCCGATGTCGCGGCGGAAAGCCTGCCCTTCGGTCAGCAGCGCCGCGTGGCGATTGCCCGCGCCCTCGCGACGGAGCCGGCATTACTGCTGCTCGATGAACCGGCGGCGGGGTTGACGACGAACGAGCGCGGCGATCTCTCCCGCTTGATCCGCGCTATCGTCGCGTCCGGCGTAACCGTCGTCCTGATTGAGCACGATGTCAGCCTCGTCATGGCACTCGCGGATCACGTCGTTGTGCTCGAATTCGGGCGGGTGATCGCCTCCGGCCCGCCCGCCGTGGTGCGGCGCGATCCAAAGGTCATCGAGGCATACATCGGCGCGGAGGTGGCATGAGGAACCTCACCCCCCGGCCCCCTCACCACGTGATGGAGAGGGGGAGCGAGAGGGATGCGCTGCTTGAGGTGCGCGATCTGGCCGTGCGGTATGGGAGCGTCGAGGCGCTCAGAGGGGTGTCGCTTACCGTCATGCCGGGGGAGTTCGTGGCGATTGTCGGGCCGAATGGGGCAGGCAAGAGCACACTCGTCAACGCCATCGCGGGACTCTTGCGCCCTGCACGCGGCACGATCACCTTCGCCGCGGAGCGGATCGGCGGCCTCTCCTCCGCAGCGGTCGTGCGGCGCGGCATCGCACAGGTGCCGGAAGGGCGGCAGGTCTTCAGCGATTTGAGCGTGGAGGACAATCTCCAACTCGGCGCATATGGCCGCTACTTTCACTCGCCCTTCCTCGTGGACGGCTACGCGCGGCTACTCGGCGGGCGGCGGGCGATGCGGGCGGGTCTCGACCGCGTCTATGCGCTCTTCCCAGCACTCCACGCGCTGCGGCATCGCCCGGCGGGCACGCTCTCCGGCGGCGAGCAGCAGATGCTCGCCCTTGGCCGCGCCTTGATGAGCGAGGCGCGACTGCTGATGATTGACGAACTCTCGCTCGGTCTCGCGCCGATCATCGTGCGCGACATCGCCGCGCATTTGCGCACGCTCAACACGGAGGGCCTGACGGTGCTGCTCGTCGAGCAGAACGTTAATCTCGCCTTCGCGCTGGCGGCGCGCGTATATGTGTTGGAAAATGGCCGCGTGCGGACGGAAGGGACGCCCGAAGCGCTCCGGAAGCAACCGGAAATCGAGCGCATCTACCTCGGCAGCCCGGTCGAGGGGGCGGCAATGGAGGCACAGCCCGATGAGTGAGTTCGGCCAGTACCTCATCACGGGGATCGCGACGGGCGCGTCGTTCGCGCTCATCGCGCTCGGCTTCGTCGCGATCTACCGCGTCACGCATGTCGTCAATTTCGCGCAGGGCGCTTTCGCAATGCTCGGCGGCTACATCATGTCCAGCATGCTGGATCGCGCGCTGCCGGGGCCGCTCGCCGCCCTGTTCGCGATCCTGATCGTCGCCGCCATCGGCACGCTGATCGGCGTGATCGCGGTCGGCAAATCACGCCTGCCGATCATCGCCTCCCTGATGATTACGCTCGGCCTCTCGGTGCTGATCGAGGGCATCTGCTTACTGATCTGGGGTGACATTCCGACGACCTACGACGGCATCGGCACGGCGGCGATCTCGTTCGCCAATATCTTCATCCTGCCGCAGCAAGTGGCGGTCGTGGTGGCGGTGGCGATTGTCTTTCCCCTCTTCCAACTCTTCTTCGCGCATACCTATATCGGCAAGGCAGTGACGGCGTGCGCGCTCAATGCGCGGGCGGCGCAACTGGTCGGCATCAACCCGCGCGTAATGGCCTTCCTCGCCTTCGGCGTCGCGGCGGCGTGCGGTGCGCTCTCCGGCATCCTGACGACACCGCTCTCGCCGCTCACCTCGAATGCGGACATCAACATCGCCATCAATGGCTTCGCGGGGGCAATCGTCGGCGGGTTGATTAGCCCGGCAGGCGCGGTGATCGGCAGCCTCGTCCTCGGCATCGCGCAGACGATGATGGCGGGTTACTTCGATCCCGCGTATCAACTCGTCGTCGCCCTGCTCGTGATGATCGCCGTCCTGATCGCCCGCCCCAACGGCCTCTGGCGCCGCGCATAAGTGAAACCGATTGAACCGCAGCGGACGCAGAGGGGGCAGAGAGAACAATGAGAGGAAAACAGAACGGCTCCTTATCCTTCGGCCTTTCTCTGTATTTCTCCGCGTTCTCTGCGTCTCTGCGGTTCAATGGTTTTCCGGAGGAGCGATGACGGTGCGGCGGGGGGTGATTGGGGTGCTGGCGCTGGTGGCTGCGGTAATTGTGGCGCTATTGCCGCGTGCGCTGACGCCGGACAAGCGGGACATTGTCATCTTCATCGGCCTGTACACGATTGTCGGCGCGGGGCTGACGCTGCTGATGGGGTTCGCGGGGCAGGTGTCGCTCGGCCAGGGCGGCTTTTTCGCCGTCGGCGCGTATACTGTCGGGCTGCTGACCGCGAAGGCGCACTGGAACCCCTGGCTCGCGCTGATCGTCGCGCCGGTGGTGGCGATGGCGGCGGGCTACGTCGTCGGGCTACCGCTGCTGCGCCTGCGCGGGCATCATCTCGCCGTGGCGACACTCGCCTTCGGCATCATCGTCTATACCCTCCTGAATAACCTGCGCGGACTGACGGGCGGGCCAATTGGCCTCCACGGCATCACGCAGCCGCGTATCGGCGGCGCGGCGCTCAGCGGCGATCGTTTCTATGACGTCATCTGGATCGTCGCGGCCCTCTCACTCGTCATCGCCGGGAACATCGTCCGCTCGCGACCGGGGCGCGCCTTGCGGGCAATCGCGCAGCATGAGGGGGCAGCGGAGTCGGTCGGCATCAATGTGCGGCGCTATCGCCTGACGATCTTCGCCATCGCGGCGGCCTTCGCGGGGGCAGCGGGTGGCCTCTTCGCCAGTTACTTCAAGTTCCTCTCGCCGGATTCCTTCACCCCGACACTCTCCATCCTTTTCCTGATCATCGTCGCGGTCGGCGGGCTAGGAAACGTCTATGGCGCGCTCGTCGGCTCCGCCGCTATCGTCTTGCTCACGGAATTCCTCAAACGGCTCTCGACGCGTCCCGACGTGCCCGCCCGCGCGCCGGTCGTGCTGCAATCGCTCGTCTATGCCACCGTTCTCATTCTCATCATGCTCTTCATGTCGCGCGGTCTCCTCCCCGGCATCCAACAATTCGCCGGCACCCTGATCGCGCGTGCGAAAGGCAAAAGCGTTCTGGATACGCACCAGAACGAAGCCCCGGTCGGCGAACTCGCGGACGGGTAAGAGGTATCAAACCGGTTCGTCGCGTCGGTCTACGTAGCGTATGCGGCACTCACGTCAATCTCGATAGTCGGGATATGTGGTGCAGCCGTCGCTATCGGCGGCTCAAAATGCAATTCTAGTGCCTCCCGAAGATTCTTTATTGCTGCTTCTTCGTTTTACTGCGGATCGGTAGGTAATTCATCGTAATTGATCGGATAGCCCGCGAAGAGGCATTCCTGGCAGGTGGGGCCGAGATCAAATTGAGAGCGGCAGCGGGAGCAGAAACCGGCATAGTAGCCGAGGGCGAAGAGGCGCGCCGCCATCGGCTGAAGGGCCGCCCCGCTCGTCAGGTGGCGGCACTCCGCGACGAGAAGGGCCTCGATCTCCGGCGTGAGCGCGGCGGGGCGCGAGACATCGTAGCGGTTGCCGGACCGGTCGCTGATGCTGATCGTGCGGATCGCGGCACGGTCGTAGAAGGCTTCTAGGGAGGCCTGCCCCTCTTCGAGGGCGACAATCGCCGAGACGTACTGGATCGCGGCGGTGGCATCCGCTGCGGCCGGGACGAGGCGGCTGACGATCCGCAGCAGGCGGTTGGTCGCGCGGCGTTGCGGGTCCGGTCGTTCTTGCGCGGCCTCAACGTTCGGCATGACCCACCTCGGCCAGGGCACGCGCCGCACGGATGAACGCCTGAATCCGCGCGGCGTCCTTAATACCGGGCTGCCCCGCGACCTCCACGCCGCTCGCAACATCCACACCCCACGGGTGAACGGTGCGCACGGCGTCCGCGACATTCTCCGGCGTCAGCCCTCCCGCGAGCATAATGCGCTCCCCGGCAGCGAGCGCGGCGGCGAGCGCCCAGTCACCCGTTTGGCCCGTGCCGCCGTACTGCCCCGGTACGTGGGCATCGAGCAGCGGCGTGAGCGGCTGACCGAAGGGGCCGGGCGGCAGCGACCGCGCCGCGTGATGGAGCGCGTCGATACGTTCGCGCAGCGCATCCGCGTCTTCGCCGGGCAGCGCCCGGATGGCCATCAGGAGCGGCACACCGAGCCGTTCGATCTCCGCCGCCCCCTCATCGCCGGAGAGTTGCACGAGATCAAGCCCGCACCGCGCGACCGTCGCGGCGATCATCGCCGGATCGGCATTGACGAAGAGGCCGCTGACGAGCGGGTGCGGCCCCTCCCCCGCCCGCAAGGCGGCGATCATGTCCGCCGCTACTTCTGGCGCGATACAGCGTTTCGTGCCGGGCCAGAAGGTGAACCCGACGATCGCCGCGCCCGCCGCAGCCGCCGCCTGCGCGTCCACGAGCCGCCGCACGCCGCAGATCTTAACGACGGTCACGGGAAAATCCCCCTTCCGCCAGTGCGCGCACCGCCGCCGTGCGATCCGCCGCTGAGATGACGGCTTCACCGACGAGTGCGGCATCGAAACCGGCGTCCGCGAGCCGCCACATATCATCAGCGCTCTTGATGCCGCTGAGGGCGGCGCGGATAGTTGACCGGGGCATCTGGGCGGCGAGATCGGCGGCGAGATCGGTATTGACGCTGAAATTACGCAGATCCCGCTGATTGACGCCGATCAGCGCCGCGCCGACGGCGACCGCCCGCGCCAGCTCCGCCGCGTTGTTCACTTCCACGAGCGCGGTCATGCCGTAGTCGAGGATCGTTGCATGCAGCGTGGCGAGCATCGCGTCATCCAGCGCGGCGACGATCAGCAGGCAGGCGTCCGCTCCCCACGCCCGCGCCTCCGCCACCTGATACGGATCAATGATGAAATCCTTGCGCAGGAGCGGAATCGCGCTCCCAACGGCATCGAGGCCGCGCCGCGCGATCGGGAGATGGGTCAGACTGCCGAGGAAGAACGATTCATCCGTCAGGACCGAGATCGCCGCCGCGCCACCACGCGCGAACTCGCCCGCGATCTGCTCCGGATTGTAGTCCGGCACGAAGACGCCCTTCACGGGCGAGGCGCGCTTCAGTTCGGCGATCACGCGTACCGGCTCGCCCACTCCGCGCCGGAGCGCGGTGAGAAAGTCACGCGGGGGGGGCGTGCGGCGCAGTTTCAGTTCGATTAGGTCCATCGCGACGCGCGCCTTGCGGGCGTCCACTTCCTGCCGCTTCTTCGCGAGAATCTCGTCGAGAATCGTCCCCGTCCGCTCAACCACGCGTACCGCTCCTCTCATCGTCATAGCAGTATACCGTGCCGGGTGCTGAATGCCGAGTATTGAAAATAATGCTACCCTTGTGCCAAGCATGGTTGTGAATGCGCCAATCCAGAAGGAGTACTTGATGGCAAAGAGAACGCTGCCCGATTCCCCCGGCGCCTTCGCGGAGGCCACGTGGAACGATATTCTGCCCTACTACGAAGAACTGGCCGCCCGCCCGCTCACCGCCGCGAATGCCGAGCAATGGCTGCGAGAGTGGGCGCGACTCGAGGAGATGGTCGCGGAGGCGAGCGCGATCGCCTACGTTGCCTACTCGACGGATACCACGAGTGAGGCGAAGGAAAGGGCGCAAGTGCGCTTTTCCAGCGAGATTGAGCCGCAGATGCACGAACAGCACGTCGGCCTCTCGAAACGGCTCCTCGACCTCGGCTACGAACCTGCCAACACCGAGACCCTCCTGCGCAGTTTCCGCAACCAACTGGAGATCTTCCGCGAGGAAAATGTGCCGCTCGTCGGCGAAGAAGAGAAGCTCAACACCCAGTACAACAAGATTACGGGCGGGATGACCGTCACGTGGGATGGTGAGGAGATTCCGCTCCCGCGCTTGCAACCGTATCTCCTCAGCCCGGATCGCGCGGTGCGGGAGCGGGCGTGGCGGCTTGGCTCCCAGCCCTATATGGATCAGCACGACGCGCTGGCGGACATCTTCGATCAGCAGTACGCCCTGCGGCAGCAGATGGCGAAAAACGCCGGGTTCGCCAACTACCGCGATTATATCTTCCGCGCCAAAGATCGCTTCGATTATACCCCGGCGGATTGCGAAGCGTTTCATGCTGCCGTCGAGCAGACCGTCGTGCCTGCCGTCGCGCGCCGCTTCGCGCGACGGCGGCAACAGATGGGCCTCGATACCCTCCGCCCGTGGGATACCGCCGTTGACCCGGAGGGCCGCCCGCCGCTCACGCCCTTCGACGATGTCGGCGCGCTGATTTCGCAGGCGGAAACGATCTTCGACCGCGTGGACCCGACACTCGGTGGCTACTTCACAACGATGGCGAAGGAACGCCTGCTCGACCTCGACAGTCGCAAAGGCAAAGCGCCGGGCGGCTACTGCATTGACTATCCCTATCGGGGCCGTCCGTTCATCTTCATGAACGCCGTCGGCGTCAATGGCGACGTGGAAACCTTGCTGCATGAGGCGGGTCACGCCTTCCATGTCTTCGAGGCGCACGATATCCCCCTCTACTGGCAGCGTCAGACAGGTTCAGAGATGGCGGAAGTCGCCTCGATGAGCATGGAACTGCTCACCGCTCCCTACCTCGCCAAACAGGATGGCGGCTACTACTCCGAGGCCGATGCCCGCCGCGCCCGCATCGAGCATCTCGAAGGCGTCCTGCAAGTCTTCCCCCACATCGCGTCGGTGGATGCCTTCCAGCACTGGCTCTACACCAGCGGCGACGGCCACGACCGCACCGCCCGCGATCAGGCATGGCTCACCATTCGCTCCCGCTTCGAGCAGGGGGTGGATTGGAGCGGACTGGAAGCCGAACGGA
>JAICJW010000561.1 GCA_025928215.1 Chloroflexia bacterium
ATGGTCCGCCACGGCGATGGTGATCGTGAAGTCGCGCGCATCGCCGGGCGCGAGGCGGCGCCGGTAGGTGATGCGGCGGCCGTCCATTTCGGTGGGCTTCGGATCGAAGGTGAGCGTCGTCGTGCGCCGGTGGCCATCCGCGCCATCGTACTGAAAGAGGAGAGAGTCGTCTCTGGTCTTCGGGTCATGCAGGGTGCCGCGCTCGCCGGGTTCGGCACCGCGCACGGTGAACATGCTGTCGAAATGCGCGCCGTACTCGATTGTCAGTGTCAAGTCCGCCGTGTCATGCCCGAAGTTCTGGAGCGTCAGTTCGTCGCGGACATGCTCGCTGAGGGTTTTCTTCCAGCGCAGGCCGAGCGTCTCTTTCGGAATCGTCGTGCCCTCTCCGTTATCGAGATCGGGGTTCGTTAACTCGAAGACGCCGGTATGGCCGAGGTCAGAGGCGGAGAGGAGCGGCGTGAACCGCGCGCCATTGATGCGGAGCGACGCCGCGTCGAGGTAGCGCATATCGTGGAAGTAGAGGCCGAGGCCGCGGTCGTGTTCCCCGATAATTTGTGGCGGGATGTCGCCCGAATCGTCGGTGAGCATGAAGAGCGCCCCCTGTTTCAAGGTCAGGCTCGCGCCGATCTCCGCGACGACACTCGATTGCCCGTGATTGAGGACGCGCCGCTCGCCCGCATTGCTCTTGCGTTGCTGTGGTTTTGCGCCGTCGCCCTGCTTCTCCGTATCGTTACTCATTCTTTCGCGCTCCTCTGCACACATTAGACAGATCGCAACGTAGCGCGATGCGATCAGGGTTCTCTGCTGCATTGATCGTGCCGCGATGAAGTGAGGGGCCAGCAGGGAAGCATGAACGGGCATATTTCTTGCGGCAGATGATGGCGGTGGTCCGAGCCGACGTTTCCGTTCCGGTATCCTGCGCACGGCCATCGCAACGTCATGATGCGATGGCGCTCTTGCGAGAAGAAATCGTGCGTGCCATGATCGCCGGACCTGATTGGTTGCTGATCTCGTTCGCCGCATGAAACGTTCGGATAGGTAGTAAGGAGAGCGTTATGAGTGGTCGCCGGCCTTCGCACACGCGCAATCGTTTCTGGCAGGTCGGCGACGCGCCGCAACCCTTCAGCCCGGTCTCCGTCGCCAAGCACTCGCGCCTGCGCGGCGCGACGGCGGTGAACGGCGTCTGCCCGTACTGCGCGGTCGGCTGCGCGCAACTGGTCTATGTCAAGGACGGCCAGTGTGTGGACATCGAGGGCGATCCGCGCAGCCCGATCAACGAGGGCAAACTCTGCCCGAAGGGCGCGAACACCTTCCAACTCGTCCAGAACCCCCATCGCGTCACTACCGTTCAGTACCGCGCGTCGTACAGCGATCACTGGGAGGAGAAGCCGCTCGATTGGGCGATGGAGCGCATCGCCCAATTGACGAAGGAGACGCGCGACGCCACGTTCGTTGATCGCGACGAAAACGGCGATCTCGTGCGGCACACGACGGCGATTGGTCACCTCGGCGGCGCGACGCTGGACAATGAAGAGAACTACCTCATCAAGAAGCTCTTCAACACCCTGGGCATCATCGCGATTGAGAATCAGGCGCGGATATGACACAGCGCTTCGGTGCCCGGTCTGAGCACCTCATTTGGGCGCGGCGCGGCGACCTCCTTCCAGGAGGACCTGCAATATAGCGATTGTATCCTGATTATGGGATCGAACATGGCGGAGGCGCACCCGGTCGGCTTCCGCTTCCCGATGAAGGCGCGTGCCAACGGGGCACGCCTCATCCATGTGGACCCGCATTTCAGCCGGACATCGGCTTCTGCAACCGACTATGTGCCGATCCGCGCCGGAACGGACATCGTCTTCCTCGGCGGCCTCATCAACCAGATTCTCGCGCAGGAACGCTGGTTCAAGGAGTACGTCCTAGCCTACACGAACGCGACGACGATTATCAGCGAGGACTTCGTGGACGCGGAGGAGGATTGCAGCGGCATCTTCTCTGGCTACCACGCCGACGACAAGGCGTACAACCTGCACGAGGCGAACTGGCACTACGCGGATGACCC
>JAICJW010000037.1 GCA_025928215.1 Chloroflexia bacterium
CTCAATCGCGGCGTTTACGTCGCCCCGTCGCAGTACGAAGCGGGTTTCATGTCGCTCGCACACACTAACGCGGAGATTACGCGGACGATTGAAGCGGCGCGCGATGCCTTCGCGGCGCTCGAGGCATAAAGTCGCCTTGCCGTCCGTGGGGAATGGCCTTGCGCCGACGCGCAGTCCTCTGGCCGCACGATCGGTCAGTGGCGGGTCGGGCGGCACTGTTCGTGATGCCGAGGGCATTCGTACAGTTTCTCCCCAGGATACCGATCGGGATGGTATATACTGCCCGGAAACGAATCGCCCTTTCCCCGTCGCACCGGTCTGCCGTTCCGCGCTGTGCCGTGGCGGGGAAGCATGGATCACGAGGTGGATATGACCGAACGACCGTTACGCGTGGCGGTGATTGGCTCCGGCCCTGCCGGCCTATATGCTGCGGAGGCGCTGATTAAGCAGGGTGATCTTCCGGTAAGTGTGGATGTCTTCGACCGGCTTCCCGTCCCGTACGGTCTCGTGCGGTATGGCGTCGCGCCGGATCACTACAAGATCAAGTCCGTGATTAGCGTCTACGAGAAGACGCTCGCCGATCCGCGCGTGCGCTTCTTCGGTCATGTTGAGTTTGGTCGCGATCTGACCCGCGCCGATTACCGCCGCCTCTACGATGCCGTTATCTATGCGGTTGGGGCGTCGAGCGACCGTAGCCTCGGCATCGCGGGTGAGGATCTCCCCGGCAGCCTCTCCGCCACGGAATTCGTCGCGTGGTACAACGGCCACCCGGACGCCGCAACGCGCGCGATGGCCCTCGATGCGCGCGGCGTCGCCGTCGTCGGCGTGGGCAACGTCGCGGTGGATGTGACGCGCATCCTCGCCAAGACGCGGGACGAACTGGCGGAGACGGACATCGCGGACCACGCGCTGGATGTCCTCGCCCGCAGTGCGGTGACGGACATCTACATGCTCGGGCGGCGCGGTCCCGTGCAGGCGAAATTCACGACAAAGGAATTAGGCGAACTCGGCGAGCTGGCGAACGCGGACATCATCGTCAAGCCGGAGGAGATCGCCCTCGATCCGGTCAGCGAGGCGGCGCTGGCGGGGCAGCGCGTCGCGCAGCGGAATATGGAGGTCTTGCGCGCCTTCGCCGTGAAGCCGCAGGAGGGCAAGCCGCGCCGCATCCATCTGCGCTTTCTCGTCTCCCCGGTCGAAATCCTCGGCACTGCGGGGGTTGAGGGGCTGGTGATCGAGCGCAACCGCCTGGACGAGCAACAGCGGGCCGTCGGCACAGGGGAGTACGAAACGCTCCCTGTGCAGATGGTGCTCCGCTCGGTGGGATACAAGGGCGTACCGCTCGCGGGTGTGCCGTTCGACACGCGCGCGCAAGTCGTGCCGCATCGCGCGGGGCGCGTCATGGAGAGTGCGGACGGCGCGGTCGTCTCCGGAGAATACGCGACCGGCTGGATCAAGCGCGGCCCGAGCGGCCTGATCGGCACGAACAAAGCGGACTCGGTCGAGACCGTTAAATCGTTGCTGGCGGACGCACCGAACCTCCCGCGCGCGGCGGAGGGTGACCCGGAGGCGGTGGACGCGCTCCTCCGAGAACGCAACGTCCGGTACGTGACGATGGCTGACTGGCTGGAACTGGAAAAGTACGAAACCGCCCTCGGTGAAGCGCAGGGCCGCCCGCGCGTTAAGATCGTTCACGTTGAGGAAATGCTGGAGCGGATCGCGCGGGTGAAATCCTAACCCCCGGCCCGAGGGGCAGGCGCACCGTGAAGGTCGTGCCCTCACCGATAGTGGAGCGGACATCAATCGTGCCGCCGTGGGCGACGGTGATTTCACGGGCGATATAGAGGCCGAGGCCGAGGCCGCCACCGGGCAATTGCCCGGCGCCTCCGGTGCGATAAAAGCGTGAGAAGATGTTCGCCAGGTCGGTGGGTGCGATGCCGGGGCCGTAATCCTGCACATCCAATTCCGCCTGGCTATCCACGCGCCGCAGCCGCACATCAATGCGCGGTGAGTCCGCCGCGTGGTTGGCGGCGTTGGTGAGTAGGTTAAGGATCACCTGCTCTAACCGCTGCTCGTCGCCCTCGATCATGATCGGCTCGTCGCTGATCTCCGTGGTGATCGTTTGTGTCTCTATCAGTATTTGCGCGGTTTCGGTGGCACGGCGGACGACGTCGGCGAGGTCCAGCGGCGCGCGCGTGAGGGTCAGCCGTCTGCTCTGAAAGCGTGCGACATCGAGGAGTTCGTTGATCAGCGTGAGCAGCCGCTGAGACTGTTCGAGCGCGTGGGTCGCGTAGCGGCGGGGTCGTTCGTCTGTATCCTCGGTCGCGTAGAGCCGGACGAGCAATTGCAGGTAACTGCTCAGGGCAGTAAGCGGCGTGCGCAATTCGTGGCTCGCGATAGCCATGAATTCGTCCTGCATCCGGCGCAGGCTTCGATCGGTGATGTCCCGGATGACGAGCACACCGGTGTGCTGACGATCGTCTGCTATCGGGCAACCAATTGCCTCGAACCAGCGACGGTTCTCATCCGGCGCGGTGATCGTGAACTGCATCGCGAACGACTCGCCGCGTGCGGCCCGTCGCTGGGGCGTCTGATCGGCTGGGAGCGGCTGGCCGTCCTCACCTTCGGCCACGAACGGGTCGTTGGGGCTGCCGAACATCTCCCTGTAGCGCTCATTCGTCATTACCGCCGTGCCAGAGTGGTCTACGACGAGCACAGCATCGCCGATAATGCCGAGGATTGCGGTCATCCGCTCACGCTCACGCTCGCTCTCGCGACGTTGGAGATCGAGCGAGACGGCAGTCTCCTGCAACTCGGTCGTCCGTGCATGCAGGTCGTCGTTAGTGGTATTCAACTCCTCGACGGTTGCTTGCAATTCTTCGTTGAGCGTTTCCAGTTCTTCGTTCGTCGCCTGCAACTCTTCATTGAGGGTTTCGATCTCCTCGGTGGCGGCCTGTGCCTCTTCGGTCGCGACGAGGAACTCCTCATTGACGCTCCGCAGCTCGACATTGCTATTGGCGAGGTCCTGGTTCGCATCGAGCAGTTGCCGGTTCGCCTCCGCGAGCCGTTGCATCAGCTTCGTCAGCCGCTCCGTCTCGGCCTGCTGGCGGGCGAGAGATTCTTCGAGGGCGCGTCGTTCTAGCGTGCGTTCGGTCGTATCCTGCACAGTGACGAGCGCGGAATCCACCGCCTCCGCACCGTCACCGATCTTCTGCGGGTAACAGGCGAGGGCGAGAAAGCGGGTCTCGCCCGTCGCCGGATCAGTCGCAGTGATCTCCGTCTCCGCGACCGCTATCTCATCGTGAAATGCAGCATCAATCGCGGAGCGGAGCGGAGTGGTTGGCAGCGTCTGGGTGAGATGCAGGAAGTCTTCGCCGATTGCCGCGCTATGGATGCCGAACATGCGGCGCGCCGCGCTGTTGATCGCCTGAATGTCATACCGCCGGTCCACGATGATGACGCCGAATGGCAAGCCGAGCAGTAAGCCCTCGAACCTCTCGCGCGCGATCCGCGTGCGTTGCGCCTCGCGCTGCCCGCGGATCTGCTCGATGTCGATCGCCGCGCGCGGGTTGCGGGCCAACCGTTCGAGCGGCATACGAACGTCGCGGTGGTCGGTGGTGGGGAAGAGGATGCGTTCGCCCTGACGGCGGTACACCTTCAGATGCGCGTCCTCAAGGCTGAAGGAGTCCGCGAGCGGGCTTGTCGTCTCGGATTTGCCGAGCACAAGGTAGCCGCCATCGCGCAGCGAGAAGGCGAAGAGTTGGAGGGCGCGTTTCTGGAGGTCAGGGGTGAAATAAATGAGCACATTCCGGCAGAGTTCGAGATCAATACGCGGGAAGGGCGCACGCTGGCCGAGGTCGTGCTGGCCGAAGACGGTCAGTGCGCGAATGCGCTTCTTCACTTCGAAATCCCCGTTCAGCCGGGTGAAATACCGCTCGATCGTCTCCGCTGGCAGGGTAGCAAGCGCCGCCTCCGGATAGATGCCACGCCGAGCGAACAGAATCGCCTCGTTGTCGAGGTCGGTGGCGAAGATGCGCACATTGAGCTGCGCCAATTCGTCGCCGAGGAGATCGGAGAGCAGAATTGCCAGCGAATATGCCTCCTCGCCCGTCGCGCAGCCCGCCGACCAGATACGCAGCTCGTTTTGATTGTCACGCGCCTCCGCGATCAATATGGGAAGGATGCGATCGCGCAGCGCGGCGAAGAGATCGGCATCCCGGAAGAACCCGGTCACTTTAATCAGGAAACTGCTGATCAGTCGCTGATACTCATCCGGGTGGTTACCGAGATAGCGGATATAGTCCGCCAATCGCGTCGCGCCGGTCGCGAGCATCCGCCGTTGCAGCCGACGCATGATCGTCGGCATCTTGTACCCGTTGAAATCAATGCCGCTGCGCGCGCGGAGCTGTTCGAGGAAGGCACGGAGCGCCCGTTCTTCGGTGGGGCGGATCGCGAGGCGGTTGCCCATCACGAGATCGTGGAGGATCGGGCCAATCTGCTCGATTTCCGCGATAATGTCTACGATCGTCGGCGCGAGCGATTGCGGCATACTGGGATGGGCGGCGGTCGCCGGGTTTTGAATAATGACGGTGCCGCCCGCTGCGCTCACCTCCCGCGCGCCGGCCGCGCCGTCCGAGCCATTGCCGGTGAGGATGACGGCGACCAGCCGCTCGCCGTATGCTGTTGCCGCGCTGGCAAGGAGCAGATCAACAGACGGGCGGGTACCGCCTTTGTTGTCGGTGCGGACGCGCACATGGCCATCGGTGATCTCCACCTGCCGGTTTGCGGGGACGACATAGACGACGCCCGGTTCGAGGGGCGTTTCCTTCTCTACCGTGCGGACGGGTAAGGGACCGCGCCGACCGAGGATTTCTTCGAGATGGCTCTGGCGTGCGGGATCAATATGTTGGGCGATGACGATCGGGGCGGCGAAATCGGCGGGTAGCGTGCCGACGAGCGTCGAGAGGGCTTCGATTCCGCCCGCCGACGAGCCGACCACGACGAGTTGTGCGAGCGGTTGGATGTCCACGCTCGGTCGCCTTTCTTCGCCTCCCAGTATTGTCATCGCGTGCCAAAATGGGGATAACGACACATATACCTATTGTACCCCCCCCTCTCCGAATTACCACTTGTCGGGGAATTCCTTACCCCAGCCCCTCGCTATCGCTTGCGATAGCGAGGGGTGACACATTGCGATACGGGGGCATTTCCCGAACATCGCGGCCCATCGGAGAAGGGGCGGGGAGTGCTGGCACAGTTCGTGTGACAGCCATTCGCTGTACATGAAACCACCTGCCCATCACCTCATGAGAAAGGAGGCACGATGCCAGAGCGCGATATCATCGTTATCGGCGCCTCCGCGGGCGGCGTGGAGGCATTGATGGCCGTGGTGCGGGGAGTGCCTCACGATCTGCCGGCCGCTCTCTTCGTCGTGCTGCATGTCCCGCCCGATGGAGAGAGCATGTTGCCACGCATCCTCACGCATGCTGGGCCGCTGCCCGCCACGCATGCGCGGGACGGCGAACCGATTGCGCATGGGCGTATCTACGTCGCCCCGCCGGATTACCATCTGCTCGTTGAGCGCGACCGCGTGCGCGTCGTGCATGGCCCGCGCGAAAACCGCTACCGACCCGCCGTGGACCCGCTTTTTAGGACGGAACGAGATGAAATCATTTGTCGCGCAGATTACGCGAAAGGTTGAGGCTGAAGTTATCTATACGCGGGAGCGGCAGCGGATAAATCGTGAGCGGTTCCGCGCGTACTACCTAGATTTTCATACGGCATGTGATTGCCGTGATTACCGACGTGTGTACGAAGTAGTGCAGGACGCGACGACGATTACGAATGATACGGTGCGGCTCAGCCGGCAGATGCGCGAGATTCGGGCACGGCAGCGTGTTCTCTTTTCACTGACGGGCGGGCGGGTGCAACAAGACGGCGGTGCCGTCCGTTGTGATCGCGACGATGCGCTCCCCATCGCGCTCGACCGTGCCGGTGCCTTCGAGGGTGATGAGCGAGCCGCGACGATGGGGCGCGACCGCCGCAATCCGCCAGATCATATGGAGCGTGTCCCCGGCGAGGACGGGCGCGCGGAAGCGGATGCCCCAGGTGCGCCCGAGCGAGGGCGCGCGGTCGGTGATGCGCGCCGCACCGAAGGCCATCACCAGCCCCGCGATGTGCGCGCCGGAGGCGATCACGACGCCGAATTGCGGTGATGGCGTGTGATGCACCGGGTTCGTGTCCCCCAGGAGCGCCGCCATCTGCCGGATCTCGTCCGCCGTGAATGGAAAATCCCCCTCGAACGTATCGCCGACCTTGATTGGCACGGTCATTGCCCCTCCGGGACGAGCGTAGACAATCGGTACAAGCCGAGAAGAATCAGTACATACTCAATCGCCGACGATGGTCATTTCTCGCGAACGGCGCACGAGTTCATCTCCACTGAGAACGCTTTCGACGGCTCCGGCGGCATCGGGCTGTAAGAGCGAAAGCGTGCGCCCTGCATCGTCTCCTCGTGCGCTGGTTCGCCATCGTACCTCATCAAGTGCCTGCTCGATAGTTTCGAATTCATCAATCAAATTGGTCGTGCGGTCATTCCAGAGTTCAAAATGCGTTGCCATCAGGTAGCTCCTCAGTGGCCGGGAATACCGGGAAGATGTTTGTTACACGTGCCAGACATTCATCGGGATCACCCCAGAGCGTGTGGTGTCCGGGATTCTTGCCCCATCGTACATAGCGGATCGGCCCGTTGACCGGAATGGTCATCTCCGCGATGAAATCGCCCTGTCTGCGATTCCGTTGCGCGACCATCCGTGCCTGCTCCAGTGTATCGAACACTGAGAATCCTCGCCAGTATCGTATCTTGTCTGGATTGCGTGGTAGCGGATCGCCCGTTGCCTCGTCGGAAAGGAAGTCATCGTGTGGGGCGTGGCCTCTTGATCGCACAATAGGATTTTGGGCGTTCGCCTTCGGATGCGCCCGGATCATTCATCATTGACTATCCCGCCCACTCGCGGGCGGTCGGGGTATTCGAGATTGGGCCACCACCGGCGTCCAGCCAGCCCTGGGCGGTGAGGGCGTCGTTACCGACGAGACCGAACAAGACGTCGCTCCCATGTAGTTCGAGGCGGCCGCGCTCGAAGTATTGAACAGTGACGCCGTTTTCCGTCACGGCGCCCGTGCGTGGCATGCCGAGGAAGACGAGACCACCCGCCTGCTGCCATGCGGCGCGGAAGGGGGACGCCACCGCGTGCCCGACGGTCGGAAACCAGAACGCGTCCGGCGCGGCGGGGGCCGGTTCGGGGGCGGCGGGGCCGCTCGTTGTGTTCGTTTTTGGATCCAGCCAGCCCTTCGCCTGCAAGACGGCGTTGACGATCAGATCGGCGTCCACATGCGCGGGTTGGCCGTTCGCGGCGGGGCGCACGATCAGCCGGCCTCGCTCGAAGTCTTGCGTGCGGTACCAGAGGCCGTCCGCTGGGTCGCGCCGGGCGTACTCGGCGGTGCGCGGCAGCCCGAGCGTCGTCATGCCGCCGAGCCGCTCCCACGCGGCGCGCAATTCGCTCTGGATGACATGCCCCGTCTGGGGAAAAACGAGCATGCCGGGGCCGCTCGGCGCCGCGCTCGCGACGGGCTTCGGGAAGTTCCGGTAGGCGCTGTAATATGGCTCCTTTGGCACGAAGCGCGTGCTCGCGTCAATATCGCGCCCGGTATGGTAGATCGGCGGCTCGGTCGTGAGCAGGCCGTAATGCTCGCCCGTCCAGTCGTGGAGCATGTGCAGGTTCGCGATCTCGATATAGTCCTGCGACAAGAGCCACGGCAACCCCTGCTGGAGAAATGCCGCTTGTTGGTCCGGCGTCGTCTCCCAACCATACTCGGTGATCCAGAGTTTCTTGCCCGCGTCGCCCGCGTCCACCATTCGCTTGCGGACATCCTGAATCGGCCCCGGCAGGATAGCGGCGATCTGGCCGTTCGACCCCGGCTTCATGATTGAGCCGTACGGATGGAAGGAGATCGCATCCCACGGGCGGTTGCTCGGGCCGTTCGTGTTGTCGCTGACGCCGTAGAGCCAGTCCACGTAGTACACGCCGGCCAGCGTGTTCGCCGCGACGACCGCGCCGGGATTGACGGCATGAATCTCATCGTAGAAGGGGCGGAGCCAGCGCAGGTAATCCGCCACCTCATGCCCCATGTGGGTCCAGAGTTCCGGTTCGTTCCAGAACTCCCAGAGGCGGATGAAAGGGTAGCGCGTGGCGACGGTGCGGACGGCGGCGCGGAACTCCGGTTCGGCGTCGGGCCGGATACCGCAGGTGAGCCGCTCCTTGTCGAACTCCTGCTGCGCCTTCGCGCACGCCGCGCTGTCCGGGCTGGCCCAGGCAGGCGCGGCGACGAACGAGGCGATCACCTCGATATGCTCGGCGGCGAGGCGATTGAGGACGCGGTCGAACTGCGCGAAATCGTATTGGCCCGGCTGCGGCTCGAAGGTTTTCCAGTCGAGCGAAAGGCGGACATTCGTGATACCGAGCTGGTGATAATAGGCCATGAACTCGTCGAGGTGCGAATCGAGCCACCACATATGCCCGGCGATGCCGAACTTCAGCCGGTTCGCGTCCGGCTCGTGCCAGGTGGGGAAGGACTGAGGACCGAGGACCGAGGACTGAGCAGGGATCGCGGAGACATCAGCGCGGACGGTGAGTGCTGGGGCCACGAGATTGGCGCAGAGGAGCATGAGAAGGAAGGCCGTCATGGCCCGCCGCATGCGTCGTTGTCGTTCGGTCACGGAAGGATGCCTTTCAAGCAGTCAGTAAGATGGAGAACGTGATCTATCCGCATCCAATCTGTCTAACGAACGAGCGGGCGGAATGTTGCGGCTGTGTCTATCTTTGTCCTCAGTCCTCATGCTGCCCGGAGGGCGCCCGCAGTCCTTCGATCGTCGTGCCGACGGCGATCTGATCCGGGTTGGTGACGACTTCGATCAGGGCGGGTCGCTCGAGGGCGAGTGCCTGTTCCAGCGCGGGGGCGAAATCGCGGCAGTCCGTGACGCGCGTGCCGTGTGCTCCGAGCGACGCGGCAAACGTGGCGAAATTGACCGGGCCGAGCGCGGTCGCGCTCACCCGACCGGGGAATTCGCGCTCCTGATGCATGCGGATCGTGCCGTAGGTATGGTTGTTGAAGACGAGCGCGACGATTGGCAGATTGCAGCGCACCGCCGTCTCCAACTCGTTGCCGGTCATCAAAAAGCCGCCATCCCCCGCGACGGCGAGGACAGGAACGCCGGGCCGGGCGAGCGCCGCGCCGACGGCGGCGGGCATCGCGTAGCCCATCGCGCCGCTCGTCGGGCCGAGAAAGGCGCCGGGGAGCGCGAAGCGGTGATAGCGCCCGAACCAGCCCCAGAAGTTGCCCGCGTCGCCCGTGATGATCGTCTCCGGCGGCAGGAGGCGGGCGAGATCCGCCATGATCGTGGTCGGGTCTACGAAGGGGGCAGGGCTGAGAGAGGGGTGAGTAAGTGGAATGGCGGTGGCTGCTTCAAAGGTGGCACGGTCACGGGCGGTGGCGGCACGGCGGGAGTCACGTTTGGGGTCGGGATGGATGGCGAGGGCGGCGCGCATTGCCGTGACGGCTTCTTTGGCGTCCGCGACGATGCCGAGGGTGATGGAGTTGTTCACGCCGACGACGCTCGCGTCTATGTCAATGTGGATCACCTGTGTCTGTGGCGCGGGGAGCGTGTATGCACCCGTCGTGAACTCCGACAACCGCGTGCCGAGTGCGAGCAGGACATCCGCATCGCGCAGCCGCTCGCGGACAATTGACGGTGAGCCGAGGCCCATGCTGCCGAGAAAGAGCGGATGATTATTCGGGAAGGCGTGGTAGCGGCGGAAGCCGACGATCACCGGAATGCCGGTCGCTTCCGCGAAGGCGACGAGATCGTCCGTCGCACCGGCGCGGAGCACGCCGCCGCCGATGAGGATAACGGGCCGCTCGGCGCTCAAGAGCAGGTCTACTGCCCGCGCGGCATCGCTGGCGGTCGGTGCGGGACGGGGAGCGACGGCGGGCGCACGGAAATGATCGGCGGTGAAGTCGCATGTGGCGTTCAGCACATCGGTCGGTACAGCGATCAGTACCGGGCCGGGTCGTCCGCCGATCGCGCGGCGGGCTGCCTCGTGGACGAGGGCGGGGAGGCGGTCAGTCCGTTCGACCTCAACCGACCATTTCACGATGTGCGCGAAGAACGGGGCGAGTTCGACTTCCTGGAATGCCTCCTTGTGCCGGTGCGGCGTCTCCGCCTGCCCAATGAGGGCGATCAGCGGCGTCGAATCCTGATGGGCGGTGTGGAGGGCAATCGCCATGTTGGCGGAGCCGACGCCGCGCGTACCCATGCAGAGCGCGGGCGTGCCGGTCAGTTTGCCGACCGCCTCCGCCATGAAGGCCGCGCCGCTCTCGTGCCGCGTCGCGACGAGCGAGAGAGCGGGTTCGTCGTACAGCGCATCCAGCACGGAAAGGAAACTTTCGCCCGGCACGGTGAAGGCATGGCGCACGCCCTCCCGTTTCAATTGCTCGACCACCGCCCGCGCGCCCGTCATCCGCGTCATGCTCGCTCCCTCCCGGTCAATCCATCGCCACAATGGGAGCAATCATCGCATATCGGGCGGAAAGCGGAGAGCGGGCAGCGGGCGCATGCTATGCGCCCCTACCTCAATGCTCATTGCTCATTGCTCGGTGCTCGTTGTTTCCTACTCGTACATCGGCTCGTCGGAGCGGACGAGTTTGAGCACTTCGTGAATTTTCGTTTCCAGTAGGTCCGACGTGTCCGCTTCGATGTTCAGGCGCAGGAGCGGTTGCGTGTTCGAGGGGCGGAGATTGAACCACCAATCCGGGAAGTTGACGGTCAGGCCGTCGAGATGGTCGAGATGCGCGCCGGGCTGGTCGCGGTAGTGCGCCTCCACCTTCTGCTCCGTCGCATGCACATCGCGCACTTCGGAGTTGATTTCGCCGGAGCGGGCGCGATGGTCGAGCGGGGCGAGGGCCTCGGAGAGCGGCACATCCGCCACCGATAAGGCATCGAGCGCGGAGAGGAGGGCGATCAGACCGCTGTCCGCGTACCAGTTGTCGCGGAAATAGAAGTGACCGGAGTGCTCGCCACCGAAGATCGCGTCCTGCTCGCGCATCATCTGCTTGATGAACGAGTGGCCAACGCGGGAGCGGATCGCCCGCCCGCCCGCCTGCTCGACCGCCTCCGGAACGCCGCGCGAGCAGATCAGGTTGTAGACGACCGCCGCGTCGGGATGGTGCCGCAGCAGCGCGGTGGCGACGAGCGCGGTCGTCATATCGCCGCCGACGAACTCGCCCTTTTCGGTGACGAGGAACATGCGATCCGCGTCCCCATCGAAGGCGGCGCCGAGATCCGCCCCTTCCGCGATCACGCGCGCCTTGAGATCAGCGACATTTTCTTGCTCCAGCGGGTTCGCGTCATGGTTGGGGAAGGTGCCGTCCAGTTCGAAATACATCGGCACGAGCGTCACCTGGGGCAGCTTCGCGAAGACGCGCGGCAGGACCTTGCCCGCCATACCGTTGCCTGCGTCCACGACGAGTTTGAGCGGCCGGATACTTGCCGGATCAATGAAGGTGAGGCAGTGTGTGGCGAAATCGTCCAATACCTTGCGCTCGGTGACGCTGCCGGTGCGCGTCGCCGGTGGATACGTACCGGAAACGACCAGATCGCGGATGGCGAAGAGGCCGGTTTCGTCCGAGATCGGGACCGCGTTCGCGCGGCACATCTTGACGCCGTTATACCCGGCGGGATTGTGCGAGGCGGTGACCATCACGCCGCTCTCAAACCCGTATTTGCCGACGGAGAAATAGAGCGCGTCGGACGAGACCGCGCCGATGTCCACGACATCCGCGCCGGCGGCGGTGATGCCCCGGATGAGCGCCGCGGCGATCTCCGGCGAGGAGACCCGCATATCCCGCCCGACGCAGACCTGCTTCACACCGAGCACCGGCGGGATCGCGCGCCCGATCTGCTCCGCCTCCGCAGGCCCCCATTCCTCCGGTACAAGGCCGCGCACATCGTATGCCTTGAACAGCGCCGGATTCATCGCCATCGTCGTTTCCCTTCCACTCACCGTCCTACCGTTTCCCAATAGTCTATCGCACGCCCGCTGCCAGCGGTTCATTCGGTTTCGATTTTGTTTGACCGGAAAGGAGGTGGGGCGTAGAATCGGTGGGTTATGGCGAAGCAAACGGTGCGGCCCGCATTGACAACCGCGAAACCACTTGAAGAGAAGACGATCTCCTCGAACCGGCAGGCGCGGTACGAGTATGAGATCATGGATCGCTTCGAGGCGGGAATTGTCCTGACCGGGTCGGAGATCAAGTCCGTCCGCGCCGGGCGCGTCAATCTGCGTGAGGCGTACGTGCGCATCGAGCGCGGTGAGGCGTGGCTGATCGGGGCGCATATCTCACCCTACGAGCACGCCGGATACACGCCGCAGGAACCCGACCGCCCGCGCAAATTGCTCCTCCACAACGACGAGATCACGACGCTGCGCGTGCAGACGCAAACAAAGGGGCTAACGATTGTGCCGCTTCGCCTCTACCTCAAGGGGCGGCGGGCAAAGGTCGAGATCGCCGTCGGGCGCGGCAAGAAACTCTACGACAAGCGCGCCACCCTCGCCGAGCGCGACGCCCGCCGCGACATTGAGCAGCGGCAGCGGGATTACTAACGGATCAGAGATAAAGCGACTGTTCGAGTAATTCAAGCAGTTGCGTTGCTTGCTCGCGGCGGACAGTCGGGAATCTGTCAATGAATTCATCTAATGGATGCCCGCCTTCGAGATAGTCGAAGAGTGTCTGCACAGGCACGCGGGTGCCGACGAAGACCGGTATTCCGCCAGGAATGTCATCATCTTGGACAACGATCTGTTCGATATTCGGAATCGTCCGCATACCAACACTCCGTTTCCCAATCGTCCTCAGAGGATGCCCCGGCATTATCTCACCGTGGTATTAGCGGAAGAGGTTTTTCTCCGGATCCATGATGAGGTCGTGGCCGGTGCCGTCAGCGCGGTCATAGGGATAGCCACGAATGACCGCGACGGGTACATTTTCCACCTTGCCCATCACCAGTTCCGACGCGCAAGCCAGTTCGTCCGCAACGGCGATGATCGTGATACGCAGATCGTTGCCGAAGGGGTCGGTCTGCCCCCGGTAGTCGGTCAGGGGCTGCATCCCTGCGACCCCAATGGCGAAGTTGACGATCCCATTGCGCCACGGCCTGCCGAATGAGTCCGAGATAATGACCGCGACATCCGCGCCCGTGCGTTCCCGTAGCCCGGCGCGAATACGGGCGGCGGAGGCATCGGGATCGCGCGGCAGGAGGCAAACCGTCTCACCTTTGACATTCGAGGCGTCCACCGCTGCATTGGCGCAGATCAGGCCGTGGCGCGTCTCACTGATGATGATGCCGCGCTCCATCCGCACGATGCGCATACTCTCTCGCAAAACGACCTCGACCTGCCGCGCGTCCTTCGTGAACTGCTCGGCGATCCGTACGGCGAGCGCCGAGGGCGTGACCGTCCGGAGATCCACCAGTTGCCCTTCCGCCTTGGAGACGATCTTATGCGTGACTACGACAACATCGCCGTCCGCGAGGGGCCGTGCCTGTGCGGAATCCGCGATCAGCGCCGCGACATCCGTCCCCGGCACCACCTCGCCGATGCCGCCGATGCCCCAGATCTCAACGCTCATTTCGCTCTCCTCCGGCTGCATAGTAATCAGTAGTCAGTAGCCGGTAGTCAGTTGTCTGGTCTTCTCTTGGTTTACTGGCTACCGGCTACTGACTACTGACTACTCGTTCCCGTACATCATCGGGGGTATCAACGTCGCCCGCAATGCCTGGTGTGGATGCCACCATGTGCGGAAGATTTCGCCGTTCAATAGCGGCACGATGCCGCGCGAAACTGTCGGGGCCGAAGAGAAAGGGAAGCGCATCCGCCGGGGCAATCAGCAGCGCATTTGTCCCGCTGCCCGTGTAATCGGGCGCGAGGACTGCGGACGGTGGCGGCGGCAAGAGGGAAACCATCAGCGCAATGTCGGCGGGATCGAGCTGGGGTAAATCCGCATGGAGCGCCAGTACCGCCTCCGCGCCCTGAACAAGCGCCTCCGCTCGCGCCTCGTCGAGTGCCGGATTGAGGCCAATCGTTCGCTGACGCAGGGCCGCCACGCCGAGTGCTTCCGCGCAATCGAGCACGGTTACGTCCGGGCTGACGACGGTGATCCGGTCCAGCACGCCGGATGCCTGCGCCGCCGCGACAACGTGCCGGAGCATCGCGAGCGTCAGCGCGGCGCGTTCATCACCACTGAAGGGCGGCGTGAGGCGGCTCTTTGCGCCGGTGAGACCTTTCACTGGAATCAGGGCATGAATACGCACGTTCAGACCACCGATTGCCGTGGGGCGAGGGTTGCCGCGAAGGCGAGAGCAGCGCGCGCCAGTTGCTGGCGGTCCTCGTCATTGTGCATGACGGTTTGCGCCGCTTGCACCGCCATCCCAAGCCCCTCAATCCGTGGCGCGTCTGCCGTGTCGAGCAGATCAATCATCATCGCGTCGAGCAGGCCAACGTAGCCGGTTGCTACGCCGTACGCGGAGACCTCTATACCGCGCTCGGCGAGCATCCGGTCCGCCGGGCCTTTGAGCGCCTTGCCACCGACGATTGGCGAAACGGCGATCTTGATGGCGGGGCTGGCAACGAGCGCGTCCCGCAACCCCGGCACGGCGAGGATCGGCCCGACGCTGACGAGGGGATTGGAAGGGCAGAAGATGATGAAATCAGCGGCGGCCAGCGCGTCCGCGGTCTCCGGCGTCATCCGGGCCTGCTCGATCCCTGCAAACCGGACCTGCGTGACGCGATCCTCGTGGCGGCGGCGCACGAAGTAATCCTGGAAGTCGCGCCATCCCTCTGGCGTCTCGATTTCCGTCGCGACCCGTTCATCACACATCGGCAGCAACCGGGCGCGGATGCCGAGCGGCGCGGTGAGGGAGGCCGTCACCTCGGTCAACCGCTGTCCGGCGCGCATGCCCGCCGTGCGCCGCAGATGCGTCGCGAAGTCCGCGTCACCGAGGCGAAACCAGGCATCCTCGCCGTACCGCTCCAGCATACCGAGTGTCGTGAAGGTGTCACCCACGACGCCCCAACCCGTCGCCGGATTGGCGAGACCGGCGAGCGTGTACATCACCGTATCGAGGTCCGGGCTGATATGGAGGCCAAACAGTTCGAGGTCATCGGCGGTATTGCCGATGACCGTTAGCGTGTCTGGCGGCAGAACCCGGTAGAGGCCGTCGGCGAGTTTGGCTCCGCCGACCCCTCCCGCGAGCGCGACGACCTTCACGTCGTGCCGCCCGCCGCTGCCGTCGCCTGCGTTGCCGCCTTTTCCGGCCACTTCAAATGGGGGATGACCTGTCTGCCCATCCCTTCGATCCATTCCGATTGGTTCTTGCCAACATTGTGGACGTAAATCTCGTCGAAGCCGAGGTCAATGTATTTCTGAACGTGGGCGCGGTGCTGATCCCAGTCGGCGGACATCAGGACGCGGTTCTTGAAGTTCTCCGGGCGGACGTATTTCGCCATTGCCGCGAAATCCTCCGGATTGCGGACATCCGCCTTCGGCCACGGCATGCCGCCGTTCGGCCATTCCTTCACCGCCTGATCCGTCGCCGCTTGATCCGTCTCGGCCCACGAGGTATGAATCTGGATCAATTTCGGCATCGTCGCCGGGTCCTTGCCCGCCTCGCGCGCGCCGCGCTCGAATCGTTCGAACAATCCCTTAATCTTCTCGTCCGCCGCGCCGACGGTAATCAGGCCATCCACCATCTTGCCGGTGCGCTGCGCGGTGATGGGGCCGGCGGTGGCGATATAGATCGGTGGCGGCGTCTCCGGCATCGTGTAGAGTTTGGCCGATTCGAGGGTGAAAAAATCGCCCGTGTGCTTGACGACCTTGCCCGTGAAGAGCTTCTTGATGATCTCGACCGCCTCCATCATCATCGCCAGGCGAACCGGCGCTTCCGGCCAGACGCCGCCAATGATGTGCTCGTTCAAGGCCTCGCCGCTGCCGAGGCCGAGATAGAAGCGGCCGGGGAACATCGCCTCGGTCGTGGCGGCAGCATGCGCGACGACGGCCGGGTGAAAGCGGAAGGTCGGGCAGGTGATGCCCGTGCCGAAGCGCATCGTCTTCGTCGCCTGACCGAGCGCACCGAAGAAGGTCCAGACAAAAGCCGCCTGCCCCTGCTCCGGCGTCCAGGGATGGAAGTGCTCGGAGGCAAAGACTCCCCCGAAGCCGACTTCCTCTGCCTCCTGACACCAGCGCACGAGATCATTGGGATGGAACTGTTCGAGGGAAGCCGAGTAGCCGATGAAACCCATGATTTCTACCTCCTGCTGGGAAGTTAGAAGTTCGAGGTTCGGAGTTCGATGATCCACTCCGAACTCCGAACTCCGAACCTCGAACTCGTCTAGAACCCCCGCTCCAATGCACCCTCAATCTTCATGCGCAACGTGATGCGGTGCTCGTTGCGGAAGTTCGCCGCCGA
>JAICJW010000073.1 GCA_025928215.1 Chloroflexia bacterium
CTCTCGCGCAGGCTGAAGCCTACGCCACCGGTTCTGTAAGCGCATCCTGAAGGGCCTGCAATCGCTCGCCAATCGTTGCGGTGCGCGTCGCGACGGCGTCCGACGCCTGATGCTGCCGGGCTGCCGACGCGGGGAGTGTGCCTGCCAGTTCCTCCGCACGCTGGCTGAGGGCGGCGGCCCGCGCGACCGCGTCGTCCAGCGCCACGAGTTGCTCCGCCATCGCGCGAAGCGCGTCCTTGTATGACGCGATTGTTGTGTCCAATTCGTCAGTCACCATCGCGATCCGAACCTCCTCGGCATCCGCCGCGAGCGCCGCCATCCGCGCCTCGTCCGCCGCGACGCGGCGCGCCATCTCCTCCGTGCGGTCGGCGAAATACTCGGCCACGCTGTCATCCTGCTCGACATCCGCCTCATGCATCTGCGCTTCCTTGCGCGACTGCGTCAGCCGATCCGACAGCATCCGGCTTCGCGCCTGCCGCCATGCCGCTAATCGCTCTTCATATTCCTCGTGTAATGTCACCGCGCACCTCCGAATGAGGCAAATCCCGTCAATACCCCGTGCCCGCGCATTGACGCGGGAACGCACACACGGCTATCCTACACCCACGCGGTGTGTACGGACGCACCGCCGAACCCGTGGGAGGCCCCGGTGCGCCTGACCCTTCCCCTGCCGCCCGGCGTAAACAATCAGTATGTGACCGTCGGCCATAAGCGCGTCCTCTCCAAGGAGGCAACCGCCTTCAAGAAACAGGTGATGGCGGCGGTCGAAAATGCTGTCTCGCACGATGCCGCGCTGCTCGAAGAATTGGAGGGGATGCGCGGCATTCCGCTCGGTATTGACTTCGGCTTCCATTTTTCGTCGCCGCGCCGCCGCGATCTCGACGGCGGGCTCAAGATTGCGCTCGATAGCCTCTGTGGCGCGCTCGGCCTCGATGATCGCGACGTAGTGGACATCCATCTCGCGAAGTTCCTCGATCCGCTCGCGCCCCGGTTGGATGCGGACATCGCGGCGATTCACGATTGGCAATTTGACACCCGGTACGTCTATCTCGGTGATGAGAAAGGAGCGGGTGCGGCATGAACAGTCAGCAACGAGTTCGGCGTACGTCATCGAACTTCGAACCTCGAACGCCGAACGCCGACCTTCCCGACACCGTCGTCGTCGTGGACTTCGGCTCGCAGACGGCGCAACTGATCGTCCGCCGCGTGCGAGAACTGAATGTCTATAGCGAACTCGTCCCCTATGACGCGCCGTGGGAGCGGATCGCCGCCCTCAATCCGAAGGGAATTATCCTCTCCGGCGGGCCGAAAAGCGTCTATGAGCCGGGAGCGCCGCAGTTGCCGGATTGGTTGCTGGCGCAGGACATTCCGATCCTCGGCATCTGCTACGGGATGCAGGCGCTGTTCCACGCGCTCGGTGGCGATGTGCGGCGGGAAGGGCATCCGGAGTACGGCCCGGCCGCCATTGATGTCGCCGCCGATGGCCGGATTTTCACTGGCCTTTCCCGGCATCTCGATGTCTGGATGAGTCACGGTGATTCAATTGCCGCGCCGCCGCCCGGCTGGCAGGTGCTCGCCTCCTCGCCGACCGCGCCGGTCGCTGCTGCGACGAACGGTCACATCGCCACCGTCCTCTTCCATCCCGAAGTCGTTCACACGCGAGAGGGAACGCCGCTGTTGCGCAACTTCCTCTATACCGTCTGTGGTTGCACCGGTAACTGGACGAGTGAAAACTTCGTGGATCAAGCGGTGTCGGATATTCGCACAAAGGTCGGTGAAGAAGGGCGGGTGCTTTGCGCGCTCTCCGGCGGAGTGGATTCGTCTGTCGCGGCGGTGCTCGTCCACCGGGCGATTGGCGAGCGCCTCACCTGCGTCTTCGTGGACAACGGCCTCCTGCGCGCGGATGAGGCGGAGCAGGTCGTTCGCACCTTCCGCGATGCCTTCCATATCGAACTCGTCCATGTGGACGCCTCGGATCGCTTCCTCGAAAAACTGAGCGGCGTGACCGACCCGGAAAAGAAGCGCAAAATCATCGGCGAAACCTTCATCCGCGTCTTCGAGGCGGAGGCGAAGAATCACGGCCCCTTCGCATTCCTCGCGCAGGGAACGCTCTATCCGGACGTTATCGAGAGTACGACTGCGGACACGAAAGCCGCGACGAAAATCAAGACGCATCACAATGTCGGCGGCTTGCCGAAGGACCTGCAATTTACGCTCGTCGAACCGCTCCGCCATCTCTTCAAGGATGAGGTGCGCGCGGCGGGGCGGGCGCTCGGCCTCCCCGATGCGATCATTAACCGCCAGCCTTTCCCCGGCCCCGGCCTCGCCGTGCGCTGCCTCGGCGCAATCACCGACGAGCGCCTCGCAACGCTGCGCGGCGCGGACGCCATCGTGCGCGCTGAGATCGAGGGGGCGGGACTGGACGGCGAAATCTGGCAATACTTCGCCGTGCTACTGCCCGTCGAAAGCACCGGCGTGATGGGCGATGACCGTACCTACGCCCAGGCAATCGCCATCCGCGCCGTGACGAGCGAGGATGCAATGACCGCCGACTGGGCGCGCATCCCCTACGACATACTCGCCCGGATGAGCAATCGAATCGTCAACGAAGTACGCGGCGTCAACCGCGTCACCTACGACATCACCTCCAAGCCCCCCGCGACGATTGAATGGGAGTGAGATGAGCCGCGTCCTGATTGTCGGGAATGGCGCGCGGGAGCACGCGCTCGCCTGGAAGATCGCGCAGTCGCCCCGCTGCGCGGCAATGATCGTCGCGCCCGGCAATGCCGGAACGGCGCGGGCATTCCGCAATGCCCCAATCCCCACGACAGACATTGCCGGTATCGTCGCGCTGGCCGCGAGCGAGCGGATCGACCTCGTCGTTGTCGGGCCGGAGGAGCCGCTGGCCCGCGGCCTCGCCGACGCCCTCCGCACGCGCGGTATCTCCTGCTTCGGGCCAGGGGCGGATGGCGCGCGGATCGAGAGTAGTAAGGCGTGGACGAAGGCCCTCCTGCATCAGGCCAGTGTGCCGACCGCCCGCGCGGAAACCTTCTCGGATATCCAACGCGCACTACCCGCATTGGAGGAAACCGCGTATCCGGTCGTCGTCAAAGCCGATGGCCTCGCTGCCGGCAAGGGCGTAACGATCTGTGCGACCCGTCGCGAGGCGGAAACCGCAGTCCGGGAGTCGCTTGAGGGCGGCGCGTTCGGCGTGGCGGGACAGACGGTGCTGATCGAGGAATATCTCGTGGGGGACGAGGTTTCCGTACTGGCGCTTGTGGATGGCGAAACCGTTGTGCCCCTCATGCCCGCGCGCGATCACAAGCGGATCGGCGAGGGCGAGACCGGCCCGAATACGGGCGGCATGGGGGCGTACGCGCCGACGGCGCTCGTGGACGCGGCGATGCACAGGCGGATCATGGATGAAATTCTCCGGCCTACGGCCCGTGCCCTCGCGGAGCGCGGCATCGTCTATCGTGGCGTCCTCTACGCGGGGTTAATCCTCACGGCGGATGGCCCGAAGGTCATTGAGTACAATTGCCGCTTCGGTGATCCCGAGACGCAGGTGATCCTGCCCCTCCTCGACGCCGATCTGCTGACGCTGTGCGCGGCGACGGCGCATGGGGAACTGGCATCCCTCGTGAATATGATTCGGTGGCACGATGCGGCATGCGTTGGGGTGGTTCTCGCGTCAGGCGGCTATCCCGGCGCCTACCCGACCGGGCTGCCGATCACGGGCCTGGACAATCCCGACGCCGCCGCGATGATCTTCCACGCTGGAACGAAGGGAGACGATCAGCAGCTCGTCACGAGTGGCGGGCGTGTCCTGACGGTCGTAGCAGTCGCGCCTACGCTTCACGACGCCCGCGCCCGCGCGTACGCGACGGCGAAATGTATCCACTTCGACGGCGTCACCTACCGACGAGACATCGCCGCGCGCGAATTGCCCGATTCCTGAGCCGTTCCGAGTACGCGCGTCATTACTTTCGTGGCCTCTTGCGGGGCTTGGCCTCCGGTCGGCGCGTCCGAGCGTTGGCAGGCGCAGATCGGGATCGTGAAGACGCGACGGGCTGCCGCTGCTCCTCGATAACGAACGCGATCCGATCCGTCGGTGGGACAGGCCCAACGACAAACCGCCCCGCGCCGTGCAGTGTCCCCTTGCCGACACCAAGCGCCGCGCCCCACCGCACAACGGCGGCGACGCGGGCGAGGTCCTCGGGAGAGCCAGTCAGCGTCACACCGCCGACGAAGCCACCGCGCGCCTCATCACCAACCCATTGGGTGGCATCATCGCGCAACTCCAGCCGCCCGATGGCCGCCGTGAATGATTCGTCAGCCAGCAAACCGGGCGGATCCGCGCCCACCGACGCGGCGACCGCGTCGAGCCGTTCCGCGATCCGGCGGAGGAGCACGGCGGAATCGGGCTGTCGCATCGTCGCGCCACCCACCACCAGACGTGTCGGTGTCAGAAATGTGAGCGGATACGCGCGCTCATCCCCGCTCGAAGCATCGTCGCTATCAGGAACAAAGGTCGCGGGGAGAGGCGGGATCGGCGAGGCCGTTTTTGTGGTGAAGGGTTCGGTTTCTCCACTGATTGGATTCACCCATCGAACGCGACCGACCGAGATCGCGCCGCGCCGCGCCGCCTGCTCCCCTTCGCGGACGGCAAGCCCGAACCCCCATTCCGCAAGTTGAATTGCGGCTTGCACGAAGGCGAGGGCGAAGGACTCCCAGAGCGCGGGGAAGAGCTGATCCTGTGCAATGGTCACGCCGTATGTCACCCGTGCGCCGACCGGCAGCCCGCCCGGCTTCATTTCGGGCATGCGGATGACGAAGGGCCGGGTGTAGGCGCCGCGCTGCCGTCTCGTCGGATCGGCGGGTGCGACGATCGGCCAGACGGCGCAGCGCGGCAGCAGGGCGCAATTCATGCACTCCCCTTTGTGCGTGCGATCCCGCAGGCAACCGCGCTTGAGCATCGCCTCCCGCAGTGCCGCCGACAGCGCCTCACCAGGTGATCCACCGAATCGCAGGGGGCGCGTGACCGTGCCATCAACCTCGACGGTGGTAATCGCGAGTGGTGCGCTCATGGCGCGTGGGCCGGCACGGGCGCGGCGACATGGCGCGCGGCATGCGCAGGCTCGCGAATCGGGCGGCGGGCGGGTAACGGCGGCATGCGGCGGTCAATCGCGTGGGCGATGCGGGCACTGACCACGACACAGACCATCGCCGCGAGAATATCAATCACGTAATGCTCCGCGAGATAGACGAGCGCGAGACTCATCAGCAAAAAGTAGAGGAGACCGAGGAGGCCGAGTTTGCGCGACACCGGCCAGAACATCACGCAGGCGAGAAACGGATAGGATGCATGCAGCGAGGGCATCGCCGCGACATCATTGCTCGCGCCAATCGTCGCGTAGACGCTCCCGAACAGGCTTTGATTCGCCTGCACCGCGACATCCACCATCGGCCGGGCGAGATGCGGCAAGTACCCCTCCCGCGCGGACATCCACGGCGGTGCGGCCGGGAAAAGGAAGTAAATGTCGAGGATGATCGTCGTCAGCACGACGAAGGCAATCAGGTACCGGCGGAAAAAGGCGGGGTATTTCAGCCAGAGAACGAAGAGGATCGCGATGGGCGCGACGAAATGGCTCCAGTGCAGCCCCGTCGCCGCGTAATCGTACCAACGGAAGTGTTTGGGGATCGTCAGGCGGTTCTGGAGCCAGACCGTCGGCACCGTCCCGAAGAAGAGATGCCGGTCCACTTCCAATGCCGCCGTATGATGAATCGGGATGCCGGTATTGTCCGCCACGCCACGCAGCCGCGCGAAGGCATCGAGGAAGACGGCGAGCGGTACCCAGGTGACGGCAAACGAGCGCAAGCGACCAAGCCATGCGGCGACGACGAAGATCGGTACGAAAATCAGCAGTGATGACCAGTTCTGGCGGAAGAGCGAGAAGCCGACGAGATAGATCGTCGCGGCGATGACGACGAGAATTGGCGCTGCCTCGGTCGCTCTGGCGCGCAGCCCCCGCGCCCCGGCCGCCGCTTCGTCTTGTTCCGCAACGCGCAATGCGCTTGTTTCGTCCATCTCGCCCATGTGGCATCATACGCCCTTTGCTTCCGCGCCTCGCAATGCATCACTCTATCATATCGCCTCGCTGGCCGCACCGGAAAAATCGTGCTGCTTTTCCGCAAAAAATGCACTGACATATAGCGAATGATCGAGTACACTCCATAACGTTCGAGATGAGCAGGTGATTGGCGCGTCGTGGGCGCGTCGTCCAAATCAGGATATGCGTGGGGAGTATCAAGGGAATGAGGGGTCTTCGATTGCGCGGGCGCGCATCTCTTTTCTGTGCGCTTTTTGTTCTTTCCTTGAGCATGGTGAGCAGTGTTGGCGCGACGACGGGCGGGCCTGATCCATCGGTCAACCCCGTGACACCGACGACGGGTGGGGGATCACGCTTCGGCGTCGTGACGCATATTGCGACGCGTTACGGCATCTATGGGCAGCAAAGTGGTCCGATGGATATCGCAGCGGGGACTGGCGCGGGCTGGATCCGCGAGGAGATTCGCTGGGACTGGGTTGAACATCCACTCGGCAACTACGATTGGGGTTTCACGGATGAGATGGTCCAGGACGCGCGCGGCCGCAATCTGGAGATTCTCGGACTGCTCGGTTACAACAACTCTGCCCAGACGGCAGGCACGGTAAATTTCACCATGCCGGATATCGGCCTCTGGAAGAAATATGTCGCGACTGTTGTCTCCCGATACAAGGGGCAAATCCATGCGTGGGAAGTCTGGAACGAGCCTGATGTGCCGTACTTCTGGAATGGCAGCGTCGCGGATTACATCACCTTGCTGCGTGAGACGTACGCCACGATCAAGGCGATTGATCCCACCGCAACGGTGATGAACGGCGCGTGCTCGAACCTCGATCTCAACTGGTTCAACGATTTTCTCAATCAGGGCGGCGCGCAGTACACGGATGTCCTCGCCTTCCATCCCTATGCGATGAAGTCGAGCCTTGACAACGGCAACTATCAGCAATTGGATCTCGCGCACCTCAAAGATATTGAAGCGCGGACCGGTAAATCATGGTGGTTCACGGAGATTGGCTGGTCGAGCGCGTCGAGCGGCCCGGATTATGGCGGCGGCGTTGGCTCCGAGCAGGCGCAGGCGAGCTACATGATCCGCCAATACGTGATGTCGCTCGATTACCAGGGTCTCGATGTGCAGCACATCTTCTGGTACAACTTCCATGACGACGGCACCGACCCAAATAATGTTGAGAACAACTACGGCTTGATTAAGAACGACTGGAAGACCCCGAAGTTCTCCTACATCGCCTATCAGACCATGACGACGCATCTGAGCGGCGCGACCGCGCAGGGTACGGTGAACTCCGGCGCCGGGATCGCCTATCGCTTCAATAAGGGCGGCGTCATTGTGGATGTCGTCTGGGGCGGTGGCCGTACCAATCTGCCCACCGTGGCGCAACACGCGCAGGCGTTCGATATGAGCGGCGCGTCGCTGCCCACCGAGGTCAGTGGCGGTCAGATTCACGTCACGATCGGCGGCGATCCGGTCTTCATCGAGCACACCGACTCGGCGATCATGCCGCCCGCGCCACCCGTGGTGACGAGCACTTTCACGCTCCCCTCGCAGCCGCAGGGCCAGAACCTCTCACCGGGCTTCATCGGCCAGAAGTAGCGGAGTTCGTCGCGGAGAAGAGCGGGAGAGGGCATTCGAACCCTCTCCCGCTGTCGCATTAATCGCCGGGTGGGGCAATCACATCATCACCGGGCCACGTCAGCAGCCACGTCATTGCGCCGCAGGCCGCCGCGATGAGCGCCGCGAGCCAGAGCGGCAGGATGAGGAGCGTGCGTTGCACATGCAGTGTACGGAGGAGCGCGGTCGCGCCGAGACCGATCACCATGCCGAGCGCGAGCGAGACCCAGAGCCAGTGGGCCGGGCCGACGCGTTGCGGCAACCGGGCGGAACGCATCCCGCCGAGAACCACGCCAACGACGGCGGCCGCAAGCGTGACATCCAACCAGCCGATGCGAACCGGCGCGAAGTCACGGAAGACGAGCGCAAGGACGACCCGCATCCCGAGCAGCCCCGCAACGGCGCCCATCAGCGCGAGGACGCCGAAGAAGGTGCCAGAGGGCGGGCGCGGTGGCGCGAGCAGCACGGCCAGCGCCTCGGCATGCGCCGCCGCGCCACCGTACGGGAAATGGGCAGTAATTGGCTGCCGATCCCCCTGCGCACGCGCACGCCGAACTTCGCGACCAATCTCGCGTACGACCGCTGCGGCACGCTCTCGCGGAATGTCGTAGGCGCGCGCGAGCGTTAATTCGATTTCGTCGAGGTACGCCCGGTCATCGGCGGTCAGGAAACGCCGTTCGTGGATGTCCATCGTCGTCCTCGTTCCCGTGTCGCGCTCTATGATAGCGAACCGGAGGGCATGCCGCGACGGATGCCATTGCCGCAATGCCAATGGATCGGTACCATGACGCCATGACGATGCCGGACCCGACCGACGGACATCCTGATCTCATCGCGGTGATTCGCACCGCCATTGCCGATGCGGGCGGGCACATTCCCTTCGCGCGCTATATGGCGCTCGCGCTCGCGCACCCCGTTTATGGGTATTACGCGAGCGGTCGCGGCGCGCCCGGTCGGGAAGGGGCGGATTTCCTCACCGCGCCAGAGACATCGCCATATTTCGGGCGCTGCCTCGCCGTGCAGATTGCGGAGTGCTGGCACCTCCTCGGCGCACCGCCCTCCTTCACCGTCTGGGAGCACGGCGCGGGTACGGGGACGCTCGCCCGCACCCTGCTCGATGCACTTCGGGAAACCGAACCGGCCGCATACGCCGCGATGAAATACTGGTTGGACGATGTCTCCGCCGTTTCTCTCATGCATGCCCGATCGGCGGTCGCGCCCCACGCGGAGCATGCCGCATGGGGCGCGCCGCCAACCGGCATCGTCGGCGTGGTGCTCGCGAATGAATTCATAGATGCCCTTCCCGTGCATCGCATCCGGGTCGAACACGGCGCGCTGGAGGAGGCATTCGTCGTCTGGGATCAAGAACGCTCCGGGTTCGCGGAGGAATGGGGCACGCCGTCCACGCCGGCACTCACGACGATGCTCGCCGAAGGCATTACCCTCGATGAAGGTCAGATCGCGGAGATCTGCCTCGCCCTCATGCCGTGGATGACCGATGTCGCCCAACGGCTCGACAAGGGATATGTGATCGTTATTGACTACGGTGATGTCGCGCCCGCCCTTTTTCGTCCCGGTCGCTTCCCTGAAGGTTCGCTGATGTGCTATGAGCGCCATACGACGAACCGCGCGCCCTATCAGCAGGTCGGCGCGCAGGACATGACGGCGCATGTGGATTTCACCGCGCTCGGAGACGCCGCGATCCGGGCGGGCATAACGCCGCTCGGCCTCACGACGCAGGCAGCATTTCTCGCCTCACTTGGCCTCGGCGAAATGCTCTATGCGGCCACCCAACAGGCAACTGATGCCGTACGATACATTGCCGAGCGTAATGCCGTTGTTCGCCTGATCGAACCGAGCGCGATGGGCCGGAACCGTGTTCTCGTGCTGGGGAAGAATGTGCCGGGGGAGCCGCGTCCGCGCGGCCTGACCGAATCGCCAATCTGATTGGAGCGCCACGATGCCGGAGGAGACCTTCACTGCGCCCCACGATGCCCGCTGCCCCAAATGCAAGGGGACGATGGCCGTGGCCAATCTGCGCGATGCCGAGCGGGTGGATTTGATTCGTGCCGAAAGCGCGCTCGACCGCGCTACACCGCACGCGCGCCGCTCGTACAAGCGCATCGAGGGGACAACGGTCTTCGCCCTCGTCTGCACGACGTGCGGTTTCATCGAATGGTATGCGCGCGATCCCAAAGTCTTCCGCTGGCAGCCAACCGGCCGCTAAGGTGAAGGAGATTGCGCCAGCCGCTCGCGTAGCGCGGTGACGTAGAGATGCGCCAGCGCGTCAAAGAGGATTTCGCCTTCCGCGGCGGTCGCTATCGCGGGGTCGCCGAAGTAGCCGAGCGTCGCGCCCGCCTCCGCGAAAGTCTTCGCCCCCGCCCGGAGTTTTCCCGGTAGATCAATCCAGACGGGTGGCAACCGTTGTCGCTCCGATTCACGCACCTCACCGGGCGCTTCAACGAGCATCAAGGCCGTCTCGTACGCTCCCGCGTGGCGCGCCCCCCGGCGGAATTCCTCGGAGAGCAGCGCCGACCAGCGCGCCTCGCGCAAGTCCGGGAAGGTGGCGCGCATTCGCCCGTCGGTCGCTGTTTCTGCCGCCGCGATACCGGCGTTGAGTGCGTCGGCGTGCGCCGGTTCGAGATGGCTATTGACGATGACCGCGGCGGTGCAGCCATAGCGATCCAATCCGATCAATACATCACGCACGACCGCAGTCATCGTCTCGACAGCAACCGGCATCGTACCCGCGAACGAGGTGCCGACGAATGAGACGCCATAGGCAAGCGGCGGCAGGACGAGCGCGGGCAACCCCTCGGACACGAGCAGCGCCGCCGCCCGATCCGCCGCGCCCACCGCGATATGGACATCGGTATCGAGCGGCAGGTGCGGCCCATGCGCTTCGGTCGCGCCCGTTGGCAGGATCGCCACCGCACCGGCTGCGAATTGATCGCGTGCTTCCGGCCATGTCAGTTCCGCCAGTCGCATTGCCGTTCCCCTTTCCGAAGGGGCCGGGGGTTCGGTTCCCCTGCCAGCCTCTCGCCAGTATGCGACAATATGCCGCGCGGTGCGAATGGAACGCCGCGCCAGTATGGACGATAAGGAGTGCAGCACCGTGATTTTTCGCCGCTTGTTTGGGCGCACGCAACAAGAAGAACAAACGAAGGTCGAGCAGGCCGTCGCGAAGACGCGACGATCCAATCTGTTTGGATCGCTCTTCGACCGCTCGACGATTGACGAAGAACTGTATGAAGACGTTGAGACCGCGCTGATCGGCTCCGATGTCGGCGTCGAGACGACCGATGTACTCATCAACGATCTGCGCAATCATGTCCGGCAGCAGGGCATCCACGATCCGAAGCAGGCGAAGGAGCATCTGAAAGCGGCGATGGTCTATCTGCTCGAAGATACGAAGCGCGAGCGGACGGTGAAGGTCTTTCAGCGCGGCGTGCCGTGGGTAATTATGGTCGTCGGCGTCAACGGCGCGGGCAAGACGACGACGATCGGCAAACTCGCGTACCTTCATAAGAGCGCCGGGCGCAAGGTGATGATCGGCGCGGGCGACACCTTCCGCGCCGCCGCGATCGAGCAGTTGCAGACATGGAGCGCGGAACGCCTCGGCGGCGTCCCGGTGATCGCCACCAAACAGGGCGGCGACCCCGGCGCGCTCGTCTTCGACGCGATGGCGGCAGCGCACAACCGCGAGATGGATATTCTCATCGTGGATACCGCCGGCCGGCTCGAAAACAAAGAGCCGCTGATGCGCGAACTGGACAAGATGCGCGGCATCATGAAAAAGACCGTCCCCGACGCCCCGCAGGAGACGCTGCTCGTCATTGACGCCAACACCGGGCAGAATGGTCTCCATCAGGCGCGCGTTTTCACCGACCGCGTGGATGTGACGGAGATTGCGCTGGCGAAACTGGACGGCACCGCGAAGGGCGGCATCGCCTTTGCCATCGTCCGCGCCCTCGGCATCCCAATCTCGTACGTCGGCGTCGGCGAGCAGGCAGACGACCTGATCGAGTTCGATGCCACCCGCTTCGTGGCTGCCCTCTTTGGCGATGACGAATACGGCACGCGCGGGTCGTGAGACTGAATAAACCTCATCCCCCTGCCCCTCGCCATCGTCATGGAGCATCGTGGCTTGCGGGATGCATACGGCGGGCGATCAAGCGGGAATGAGGTTGCCCCTTCCGACGGCTGTCTCATGGGTGCGCGAAGATCACCTCGCCGTCGTGCCACTCCGCGTCGTCCACCATCAGCTCACGCAGCCGCCGGTACGACACATCCGTCGCCGGGCTCTCCGCGTTCCGCCGGTATGCCTCCTCACTCGCGAACACGACCGTCATGAAAAGCTCGTCGGGGTCGCTATCTGACCGGTACAGGTACTCCGCCACCCGACCAGGAAACCCCTGTGCGTCAATCTCACGCCAGAGCGCCAGGAATTGTTCGCCCATCCCCGGCTTGAGGACGATCCGCGCCACTGTCCCGTACATCGTTCACCCTCCGTATCCCGACCTGCCGTCACGTCAGCTGCATGTGCGATGAGCGCCAAGCGTATGCGGCTGCCAGCGTCAATGCAAGGATACCGGGCCCGGCTCCGTTCAGGGTCCGGGGGTTAGGCATCCCCAACGGATCGGAGTACAATACGCGGGCGACGGTCGCCGTCGCCCGTTTGCGCGGAAAGGGGAAACATTCACCGATGTTTGAATCACTGAGCGACCGGTTGCAGGCCGTCTTCCAGCGCCTCGGCAGCCGCACGCGCATCACCGAAGAAGACGTGACGCAGGCGATGCGCGAAGTCCGCATCGCGCTGATCGAGGCCGATGTCAACCTCGGCGTCGTCAAGTCGTTCGTCGCGCGCGTGCGGGAGCAGGCGGTCGCGCTCGTCGGCGCGGACGCACAACGCGGCCTGAATCCGGCGCAGCAAATCATTGTGCTCGTCAACGACGCCTTGATCGAACTGCTCGGTCGCGAGCGCGTGCCGCTCACCATCGCCACCGCGCCACCGACGATCATCATGCTCGTCGGCCTGCAAGGCTCCGGCAAGACGACGCACGCCGCGAAACTTGCCCTCCACTTGCAGAAGCAGGGCATCTCGTCGCTGCTCGTCGCGGCGGACATCTATCGCCCCGCCGCCGTCACCCAACTCGTCACCCTTGGCCAGCAGGTCGGCGTGCCGGTGCATGAGGAAGGGACGAGCGTCCCGCCCGTGCAGATCGTCCGGAACGCGCTGGCGGACGCCCAGGCGCGTGGCGCGCATGTCGTCATCATTGATACCGCCGGCCGGTTGCAGATTGACGACGCGATGATGGATGAACTCGTCCAGATTCGCGACAATTTCCACCCGACGGAGACGCTGCTCGTCGCCGACGCAATGACGGGGCAGGCGGCGGTTGAGGTCGCCCAGACTTTCAACGAGCGCGTTGGGCTGACCGGCCTGATCCTGACGAAGGTGGACGGCGATGCGCGCGGCGGCGCGGCGCTCTCGATCCGCGAGGTGACGGGCGTACCAATCAAGTTCGTCGGCGTCGGCGAGCGCGTGGATCAACTCGACCCGTTCTACCCGGAACGAATGGCCTCGCGCATCCTCGGCATGGGCGATATGCTCTCGCTGATCGAGAAGGCGCAGCAGAATATCAATGAGGCGGACGCCGCCGAGATGCAGGAGAAACTGCTCGAAGGTTCCTTCAACCTCGAAGACTTCCTCGCGCAGATGCAGCAGGTGAAAAAACTCGGCCCGATGGGCGAAATCCTGAAGATGCTCCCCGGCATTGGCTCCCAACTGAAGGAGTTGCAGGCGCAGGTGGACGACAAGGAGATCGCGCGCGTTGAGGCGATCATCCACAGCATGACGCGCGAGGAGCGGCGGCACCCGGAAATCCTCAACTACAGCCGCCAGCAGCGCATCGCCAACGGCAGCGGCACGAACCGCGCCGAAGTGCGCGCGCTCCTCAAGCAGTTCGGCGAGGCGCAGAAGATGATGAGCCAGATGGGCCGGATGGCGAAGGGGCGCGGCGGCCTC
>JAICJW010000469.1 GCA_025928215.1 Chloroflexia bacterium
CACCTTCCGCAAATACATCAACCGCCTCTATTTCTCCGATGAGAATAAATAAGGAAATTAAGAGTGGGCGAAGGACTGAGCACTAACGACTAAGAAGGCGCTGGTTCCACTTAGTCCTTTGTCCTCAGTCCTTCGCCCTAACGAGGGGGAGAGCGACGTGGCAAAAGAACGGATCGTGCTCATAGACGGCCACGCGCTCCTCTATCGCGCCTTCTTCGCGCTGCCGCAGACGATGGCGACCTCGTCCGGCGAACTCGTGAACGCCACCTTTGGATTCACCGCGATGATGCTCGATGCGCTGCGGGCCTTCGCTCCGGCGTACATCGCCGTCGCCTTCGACAAGGGCGGCTCGTTCCGCGACGATCTGCTCGCCACCTACAAGGCGCACCGCCCGCCAATGCCGGACGAAATGCGGCGGCAGCAGGAGCGTGTCACGGAGGTCGTCGAGGCGCTCAATATCCCGATCTTCATGATCCCCGGCTACGAGGCGGACGACGTGATCGGCACGCTTGGTCGGGTGGCGGCGCGGGAAGGGGTGGAGACGTATATCGTTACGGGCGACACCGACACCCTCCAACTTGTCTCCGACGACGGCGTCAGTGTTGTGCTGCCCGGCGTGCAGAATCGCTTCTCCGATTTCCGCATCTATGATCTGGCAAAGACGACCGAGCGGTACGGCTTCCCGCCGCCGCTCGTCGCGGATTACAAGGCGCTCGTCGGCGACAAGAGCGACAACATTCCTGGCGTCAAGGGAATCGGCGAGAAGAGCGCGACGGCCCTCCTGAAGCAGTTCGGCCCGCTGGAAACGTGGCGCGATCACTTCGACGAAATCACCCCGCCGCGCATCCGCAACCTGATTACCTCGCAGTACGAAGAGGCGCTGAAGAGCAAGGTGCTGACGACGATTGTCACGGATGTTGACCTCAAACTCGATCTCGAAGCATGCCGGACGCACGAGTATGACCGCGAGCGCGTCATCGCCCTCTTCCGCGAGTTGGAGTTCCGCTCGCTCTTGACGAAGTTGCCCGAACATGTCTCCGCACAAAAGAGTACGAACCACGGCGACCACGATCATACCGTCACGGCGGTCACGACTGCCGCGGATTTACCCGCGCTGGCCGCGCGGCTCCGCGCGGCGGGAACGTTCGCCTTCGACACCGAGACGACGAGCACCAATCCGGTGACCGGTGCGCTCGTCGGTATCTCGCTCGCCGTGGACGGCAAGGAGGCGTGGTACCTGCCCGTCGGTCATTATCTGGCGGAGGAGCAACTGAGCGTGCCGGAGGTGCGGGAGCATCTCGGCCCCGTCTTCGCGGACCCGGAGATCATGAAGGTTGCCCACAATGCGAAGTTCGACATCCTCGCCTTCGAACGGGCGGGCTTGGCATTGCACGGGCTCGTCTTCGACACGATGCTCGCCGCGTATTTGCTCGGCGAAACGTCGGTCGGCCTCAAGGAACTGGCGTTCACGCGCCTCGGCATCGAGATGACGCACATCACGGACCTGATCGGCACGGGGCGCAACCAGATCACGATGGCGCAGGTGCCGGTGCCGCAGGCGGCGGATTACGCCGCCGCCGATGCTTACTGCACGAACGCGCTCGTCGCGCCGCTACGGGACGATTTGCAGAAGCGCGAAATCCTGCACCTGCTCGATGAGATCGAACTGCCCCTCGTGCCGATCCTCGCGGGTATGGAGCGCACCGGCATTACCGTAGATGGCGACTACCTCCATATTCTCTCGAAGCGTCTGGACGAGCAGATGGCCGCGCTCGCCGCCGATGTCTACGACCTGGCGAAGCACCCCTTCAACATCAACTCGCCGATGCAACTGGGGGTGGTGCTCTTCGATGAACTGAGTCTGCCGCACGGCAAAAAGACGAAGACCGGCTACAGCACCGCCTCGGACGTGTTGGAACCGTTGCAGTGGGAGCACCCGATCGTCAAGCAGATTCTCGAATACCGGCAGTTATCGAAACTGAAGGGCACGTACGTGGACGCGCTGCCGCTGCTCATCAACCCGGAGACGGGGCGCGTGCATACGTCGTTCAATCAGGCCGTCGCCTCGACGGGGCGGCTCTCCTCGACCGATCCGAACCTGCAAAACATCCCGATCCGCACCGAAGTCGGGCGCGAGGTACGGCACGCCTTCGTCGCCGGGAACACCCCGGAAACGACGATTTTCGACGGCGAACCGGCGGTATTGCTCGCCTGCGATTACTCGCAGATCGAGCTGCGCATCTTCGCCCATGTCTCCCATGACGAGGCGCTTCTGGAAGCCTTCCGCGAGGGGCGGGATATTCACACGGCGACGGCGGTGGAGATGTTTGATCTGCCGTACGAGTCGGTGGACCCGGACACGCGGCGGCTCGCCAAGACGGTCAACTTCGGCATCATCTACGGCATCAGCGCCGTCGGCCTGGCCAACAGTGCGGGTATCTCGCAGGCACGGGCGCGCGACTACATCAAAATCTACTTCGAGCGCTTCCCCGGTGTGAAGCGGCTGACCGACTCGATCCGCGATGAGGCATTGGAGAAGGGGTATGTCTCCACCCTGCTCGGCCGCCGCCGCTATTTCCCGGAATTGCAATCGCGGAACCCGCAGGTTCGTCAGGCCGCCGAACGTGCCGCGATGAACGCACCGATCCAGGGCACGGCGGCGGATATCGTCAAGCGCGCGATGATCCGCGTGGACGAGATGCTAGGGCGCGACAACCTGCGCGCCAAAATGCTTCTGCAAGTGCATGATGAACTGGTGCTCGAAGTACCGGCGAGCGAGCTGGAGCGCACCTGCAACGCTGTCACCGAGGCGATGACCGGCGCGTTTGAACTCGTCGTCCCGCTCGAAGTCGAGGCGAAAGCGGGCCAGAACTGGGACGAACTGAAGCCGATCAATCAGGCCGAACGCGAAGCGAAACGGATCGCCGTCGTCGCGGAACAAGGACGCCTCTTGTAATCACACTTTCTCAATTTATCCGGCCCTGTGATTGCTTCGTACGGGCGGTTCACGAACCGCCCGTACACACACGCCATACATTTGCTTTTTTGCACGGATCGGCCGTAAGGAAAAGGACATCCCACGCGGGATGTCCTTACGGTGCCAGGTCATTCAGTCAGACGCG
>JAICJW010000439.1 GCA_025928215.1 Chloroflexia bacterium
CGGGGCGTCCTACTGCGTCGTCGCGGCTTGAATTTTATCACCTACAGCCATAGCGAAGCGGATATTGCGCAGGCGGTGGAGGCGGTGCGCGAAGTCTTTGGCGAACTCGGAGACATTCTCCATACGCCAGAACTCGCGAAGCGGCTCAGGCTGGTGGACGTGCACGAGAGCTTTCGCCGCTACTGAATGGCGCATGAAAGGATACAGACGTGATCATCGACTTTCATGTGCATACACGCTTGCCGGGATGCCAGTACGACCCGAGCGTGATTGCAGAATCGATCCGGCTCGCGCGGCGTTCAGGTATTGGGCACATGGTTCAGTTCCACAATCTGGTCGATACCGGAGGCTACGATCCCACTCCGGATGATGTGGTGCGGAGCAACGACCTTGCGATGCGGATCGTATCGGAACACCCTACTCATTACTCCGGATTCTGCTACCTCAACCCGGCGCATGATCCGGGATTCCTCGTCGCCGAGATGGACCGCTGCCTCGTGGCGGGCAATCTCCGCGGCGTCAAACTCTGGGTTTCCGTCCACGCGACCGATTCCCGACTCGACCCTGTTATGCATCGCGCCGCCGAGCTCCGGATGCCGGTGCTGCACCACGCCTGGTACAAGATGACGGAGTACGCATTCAACGAGTCAACGCCCGCCGAGATTGCCCGTCTCGCCCGGTGCCACCCGGAGACAACAATCGTTATGGCGCATCTGGCGGGCGGGGGATGGCGCGGCGTGCGCGATGTAAAGGATTGCCCCAATGTGATCGTTGACACGTCCGGCGCACAGTCTATAAGTGGCCTGGTGGAATTCGCGGTCTCGGAACTCGGTGCAGATCGCGTGATCTACGGTTCCGACTGGCCGATCCGTGACTACGCGACGCAGACGGCTCGCGTGCAGGGAGCGCACATCTCCGATCGCGACAAGGCGCGGATCCTCAGCGGCAACGCCGCGCGTCTCCTCGGTAGGCACGATCTCGTGGAGGGTAGCCGCGATGCTTGATGCGAGCGTTTTCGTTGGACACTGGGCATTCTCGAACGCGCCCGCCACCTCGGTCGCGACCCTCATCGGGATACTTCAAGCGGCAGCGATCGACGGGGCGGCGTTCGCGCCAATTGAGGCAGTGATGGCACCGGAGCCCATGGCGGCGAACCGCCGCCTTTTCGCCGAGATGGCGACAGGTCTAGGATCGTTCGTCGGCGTTGCTCTCCCAATCGTCAATCCTTCGCTTCCCGGATGGGAGGGCGACTTCGCGGTATGCATGGAGTCGGGGGGGGCGATGGTGCGCGGTATCAAGATCGTGCCAAACTACCACAACTATACGCTCGACAACCCATCCGTTGCCGCGCTCGCACGCCAATGCGCTATGCAGGGGATCGCCCTTTGCATTCAGGTGCGGATGGAGGATGAACGATCTCACCACCCGTTGATGAAGGTCCCGGCGGTCGCGCCTGCAGCAGTCGCGGAATTCGCGGGATGCCACGATTCGCTGCCGATGCTGGTGTGCGGCGCGTACATGTCCGAACTCGCGGCCTACCGGGCATATGCAAACGTCAGCGCCGAACTCTCATTTGTGGAGTCTGGCTGGTTACTGCGCGATGCGCTCGGATTCCTGGGTGGCGATCGAGTGCTCCTCGGCACCCACGCGCCGCTGAACATGGCGGCGGCAGGAGCGGCAAAGCCGTCGTCTGACGAGCTCGACAGCGACACGTATACACGAATCAGCAGACGCAACTTTGAGCGCATCTTCGCGCTCAACTAACGGCAGGAACAGAGAGCTTCCCTTATATATGTGAAGGAGGGCATAACGCCATATGGGCACACAATGCACGTCTCCCGGCCACGGCCGCTGCGCGAGCGTCTTCGTCAATCTGCCGCCGCAACTTTACCGAGAGCTCTTTTCTCAGCCATCGGATGCCGCACTGCGGTCGCTCGCGGACGTGACATTTCGGGACGATGACCGGAAGCTCACGTCGTCGGAACTCGCGGCGCTCATGCCCGGATACGATGCCGTGATCACCGGTTGGGGAACCCCGACCTTCACGGCTGAGGTGCTGGACGCCGCCGACAGGCTGCGAATCATCGCCCACTCCGCCGGGAGCGTCAGGTCGATGGTGCCGATCGAGGTGCTCGATCGGGGCATCTCGGTGACGCACGCAGCCGTGGCATTGGCGCCCGCGGTGGCGGAAATGGCGATGCTGCTCGTGATGCTCGGCCTGCGCCATGTGCAGCGCTACGATCGGGCACTCAAGAGCGGCTCGGCGTGGGAGGGACAGAAAGCATTCGGGCCGCCCTTCGAGCTGCGGGGCCAGCGGGTGGGTGTGATCAGCGCGAGCTATGTTGGGCGGCACTTCATCGGCCTGATGCGGGCGATGAAATGCGACATCTGGGTCTACGATCCCTATCTGTCCGAGGAGCAGGCGACCGCACTCGGCGTGACGCGGGTGCCGTTGCATGACCTCATGGCACAGTGCCCAATCGTCTCCATTCATGCCCCTTCGACGCCGGAAACCCATCGAATGCTCGGCCAAGCGGAATTCGCGTTGATGCCCGACGGTGCACTCTTGGTCAATACCGCCCGGTCATGGATGACGGATGAAGATGCCCTGCTCGCGGAACTCCGCACGGGCCGCATCTCCGCGGCGCTCGATGTCTTCGACACGGAACCGCTGCCGCTCGACAGCCCTTTCCGTCAACTGGATAACGTCATCCTCACGCCCCATGTCGCGGGCGCTTCCGTCCAGGCGCGGTTCCGCCAAGGCGAGACGATCGTCGCGGAGCTGACGCGCTTCTTCTCCGGCGAGGCTCTCGCCTTCGAGGTGACGCGCGAGCGCTACGCGATCCTGGCATGATGTGGAAGACCAGGCGATGGGGGTGAATGATGCGCGAGAGTGACATTCGTGTGATCGAGGCGCAAACCTATTTCTCCGATGAAATTGCGCGCGAGGCGTTCGGATTCGGCGCCGCCGTTGCCGCCACCCTGACACTCTGCCATGTTCGCGTCCGCGTCGAAAATCGACGCGGCCTGATGGCCGAAGGCTGGGGAGCGGTTTTTCTCTCGCACTACTGGGCATTCCCGTCGCTGACTGTGCCACTTGCCGATAAGGACGCGGCGATGCGCCGCACAACAGAGGCGCTCTGCGCGCTCGTCGTGAGCAACGACCAGTATGGTCATCCGATCGATCTCTTCCGCGACATCGAGCAGAGCCTCGCCACTGCAAGTGTCCGCGCCTGCCGGGACGTGGGGGCGACCGAGACGATGCCATACCTCGGTGCATTGGTCTGCATGTCTCCGATCGACGCGGCCATCCATGACGCCTTCGGCAACGTCAACGCTATCTCTACCTACGCAGGCTATGGGCCTGATCATTGTAGCAACGATCTCAGCACCTATCTCGGTCCTCAGTACCGCGATCGATATCTCGCCGATATGCTGCGCCCCAATCCAGCGCCTCGCGTATTGATCGCACACACCGTCGGGCA
>JAICJW010000010.1 GCA_025928215.1 Chloroflexia bacterium
CGTACCCCACCCGGGGAGCCGCTCCGACCCCCCGGTTCCTCTGCGACACCGCGGTTCATTCGGTCTCCATCACCCGCGTGAAGTAAGCGCGGATTTCGTCGTCCGTCAGGGCGTCCGCCGCGTCGCCGATGGAGAGTTCGAACATCGTCCAGTTCGGCAGGTCCGTCGGGCGTAGCGCGCGGAAAAGGGCGACGTTCTCCTCGCGGGCGATGGCGAGGGCGGCAGCCTCCAGCCGCTCTGGATCGCCGTGCAGAGAGACATGCATCATGTTCGTCTGGGGTGGTTCGGGCTTGACGACGATACCGGGAATCGCCTGCAACACCTTCGCGATGGTGACGGCGCGCGCGTGGTAGTGCGAGAAGCGGTCGAGCCGCTGGCGGAGATTCGTCCGTGCGGAAAGGACATAGGGGAAGAGGTGGATGATCCGTCCACCGTGGCGCACCTGCCAGACGCGCGCCTCCGCGATGAAATCCGCCGACCCGGCGAGCGCGGACCCGGCCATCGCGCCGATCCCCTTATAGAAGGAGACGTAGACGCTGTCGAACAGCCCGGCGATCTCCGCGTACGAGCGGCCATAGAAGGGGGCGGACTCCCAGAGCCGCGCGCCGTCCATATGCACCGCCGCGCCGCGCTCGCGCGCCCATGCCGTCTGCGCCTGCAACGCTTCCCATGATGGGAGCATGCCGCCGAGATCGCGTTGAGGCAACTCGATCAGGAGCGCGGCGACCGGCTCCGCGACCGTGTCGAGGTCTTCCCGCGTCATCAGTCGCCGTGCGTCGCCGACGAGCCGCGCATGGAGGCCGTGCAATCGCTGATAGCCCTTCTCTTCCTTCGTCTCGACATGGCACATCGGGTGGTAGGCGACGGTATCATGATGCTTCCGCTCCGCCCAGATACGCAGAGCGATCTGCTGCGCCATCGTGCCGGTCGGCAGGAAAAGCGCGGCCTCAGTGCCGAGGATCGCGGCGATCTCCCGCTCGAACGCTTCGATCAGGTTGCCCTTGCCGTAGACATCCGCGCTTTCGTCCGGCGCGGTCGCCGCCGCGAGCGCCCTGAGTTCGTCATGCGGGCGCATCATCCCGTGGCCGCCGAGGAATCGCTCGCATGCCGCCATGATCGCTTCCCGCGTCGGCACCGCCTGATTGAGAACCATCGGTTTTCCTCCCCACTGCGATGGTAGCGCCGCCCAACGATCGCGACGCGACCCAGTCCGCGCATCATACCGCGTTTGCGCGCACGTACCGATCCGTTGAATGGGAAAGCCCACCGTTCAAGGCAATGGCAACAGTGCAAATAATACGGACGCACAGATTTAGCAGTCAGTATCCTACTGGTACGTGTGGCACGAAATATGCTCATTGCCGCGCGTCGGGTTCGTTCATGGAAGGAGCTTCATAATGGTTTCCGAGCAACCGCAGAATCGCAGGGACACGATGGTTGGGTCCACTCCAAAGACAGGGAGTAGTTCCCAGAAGTCGCCCAGCGGCAGTCCGCAGAATGATATGGGCGCGAAGGCGCAGGATGTCATCGAGCAAACACAACAGAAAGCAGGCGAAGTCGCCGATCAGGCGAAGCAGCAGGCGACGAGCCAGTTGTCCATGCAGAAAGACCGGGCGGCAGAGAGTCTCGGCACCGTCGCGGACGCCCTACGGCAGACGGGGAAGCACCTGCACGAGAACGATCAGCACGGGCTTGAGCACTACGCGAACAAGGCGGCGGAGCGGGTGGACCAATTCTCCGGCCAGTTGCGCAACAAGGATGTGCAAGAGATTGTCCGCGATGTCGAGCGATACGCACGGCAGCAGCCCGCGCTCTTCCTCGGCGGCGCATTCGTCCTCGGCCTGCTCGGCGCGCGCTTCCTCAAGAGCACGGCGCAGCGTGAGGATGACTGTGATCGCAACCAGTACGGATCAGGCGGCGGCTACCGCCCCGGCTACTACTCCGGTGCATACAGCGGCGAGCAGGGCGGCGCGATGAGCGGGCGGACGGGTGCATATGGCACGCGCGAGCGCAGCTGGTACGTCCGTGGTACGGAGATGCAGTGATGCAGGAGCGTAAGGACGAGCGTTCACTTGGAGAATTGTTCGGCGACCTCGCGCGTGAGACGAGCACGCTCGTCCGCCAGGAGGTGCAGCTCGCGAAGACCGAGATGACGCAGAAGGCGACTGCGGTCGGCAAGGATATCGGCTTTCTCGCGGTGGGTGGCCTCGTTGCCTACGCGGGGCTACTCGCGCTGATCGCCACAATCATCATCATTCTTGGTACGGCCGGGCTGCCCTGGTGGCTCGCCGCCCTAATCGTTACCGTCGTCGTGCTGGCGATCGGCGGCATCCTCGTACAACGGGGTCTCAGCGCCCTCAAGCAGCAGAGCATAGCGCCGGAGCAGACGCTCCAGACATTGAAGGAGGACCGCCAATGGGCGAAAGAGCAGATGTAATGCGAGAGTACGGTCAGCCCCGCGATCCTGACTGGCAGCCCGCCGGGGAGTCCGCCGAGAGCGAATCACCCGGTGAACTGCGGGTAGAGATCGAAGAAACCCGTGTCGAGATGAGCGGGACGATTGACGCGATTCAGGAGAAGTTGAACCCGGACCGCCTCAAGGAGCAAGTGACGAGCGCCGTGCAGGAGCAAGTAGAGACAGTGAAAGAGAATATCCACGATGCGACGATTGGGAGGGCAGAAGAGATGGTGAGCAACGTCGGAAAGTCTGGTCTGGTAGAGACCATTAAGCAAAACCCCATCCCCGCCGCGCTGGCGGGTCTCGGTATCGGCTGGCTGTTGATGAATCGGCAGCAGGGCGCGTCCGGTGATCGTGGTGGCTTCGACAGCGGTCGTGCCTATTATGCCGGTGGTGGCCAGCCTTCCTACGGGCGCGGTCGAACCTATGGCGCCGGATCATATGGCTACGGCCAGGGGCCGGGCTATGGGCGCGGGCAAGCATATTACGGTCCCGGTTCGGAAGGCGACGATCAATCGCTCGGCGACCGGGTCGGGGGCGCTGCTGGTCAGGCGAAAGAGAGCGTCGCCGATACTGCGAGCCAGGCGAAAGAGAAGGTCGGGCAGTTCACCGATCAAGCACAAGATCAAGTCGGCGAATGGGGCGGGCAGGTGCAGTATGGCGCGCGGCAGGCGAAATCCCGCTTCGACCAGACGCTCTCCGAGAACCCGCTCGCCGTCAGCGCGGTGGCGATTGCCCTCGGTCTCGCGGTCGGTATGTCGCTGCCCGACACCCCTCTCGAAGACAAACTGATGGGCGAAGCGCGCGACAACGTGATGGAGAAGGCCCAGGCGACTGCCCAGGAGACGATGCAGAAGGTCGGGCAGGTCGCGCAGCAGGTCCAGCAGACCGCCACCGACACCGCGAAGGACGCGGCGCAGAAGCAGGGCCTGACGCCGAATGCATCGCCGCAAGGCAGCCAGCAGGGTGCTCCGAAGCAATCGCAAAGCGGCACGCAGCCGGGCGGCATGCAGAATATGCCCAAGGCGCAAAACTCGCAGCCCGCGCATCCCTCAACGACCGGGCAGTAACGCGTTTCCGTACGTCCACGCCGTGAACAACGTTGTTCACGGCGCTTTTGTCTCTCCTAACCGCGCCCAGAAACGGCGTGCCGCCTCGAAGAATGCCGCTGCTGCCGCGCTCTCCGGTTGGATCGCGACGATCGGGCGGCCGGCGTCACCGGCGCTGGCGATCGCGGGAGTGAGCGGCAGTTCCGCGAGGATTGGATAGGCGAGTGGCCCACCCGCTGTGTCGTGGCGTGGCCAGATCGTATGCCGCGCGCCGCAATCCGGGCAGACGAAGTAACTCATGTTGAGGATCGTCCCGAGCACCGGGACATGTGCCGCCTCATAGAACTGCAGCATGCGCGCCGTATCAATCTGCGCGACCTCCTGCGGTGTGGTGACGAGCACAACGCCATCCGGCTTCACCTGCCGCGCGACGGTCTCATGCGGCTCCGCCGTGCCGGGTGGGAGATCGAGCAGGAGCACGTCGAGCGGCCCCCACGCCACGTCCGCGATCAGTTGCTGGACGAGCATCCCGGCGAACCGGCCATCCAATTTGACTGCCTGCCGCTCGCCGATCAGCATGCCGACCGAAAACGTCCGCACGCCGAATCGCTCGACGGCGGGCATCCGCGCCACTTCGGTGAGCGGTTCCCGATGCCCGATAGGAAGCATCACTTCGCCAGCCGCGCCGCCTCGCCGTCGTGCGCCGAGCATCACGCCGACATCCGGCCCATGAATATCGGTGTCGAGCAGCCCGACCTGATGCCCGAGCGCCGCGAGGGCGACCGCCAGATTGACCGCCACAGTACTCTTGCCGACGCCGCCCTTGCCGCTCCCGACCGCGACGATCCGTTGCGGCTTTTCCTGCTGCGCTCTCATCCGGATTCCCGTTTCATCACGCCGGGCGAGTGTCAGGTTGCAGGCAGATATTCGCGGAGGATGCCTGCAAGGATTTTCACGCCCCGGCGGATCGTCTCTTCGTCCGTGAATGAGTAGGCGAGGCGGATATTCCGCCGCCCTTCCTGATTCGGATAGAAGACGGTGCCGGGCATGAAATCCACCCCATGCGCCGCCGCCTCCGGCTGGATGGCGACCGAGTCCATCCCCTCCGGCAGCGTCAGCCAGACGAAGAATCCGCCCTCCGGCTCCGTCCAGGTGATTTCTTCGGGCATCTCCGCTTTAAGCGCACCGAGCATCGCATCCCGCCGGTTGCGATAGACATTGACGAGTTCTTTCACATGCTCTTCCAGTTGCGACGGCGCGTACTCCGCGACAATGTGCGAGGCGAACGGGCTGGTGCCACCGTCCGGCTTCAGTTTCGAGACTTTGTGGATCAGCGGTACCGGCCCGATCACCCAACCGAGGCGCAATCCCGCGCCGATGATTTTCGAGAAGGTGCCGGTATAGATGACCAATCCGGCGTCATCCAGCGTAATGAGCATCGGCAACCGCTCGCCGGAGAAGCGAAGATCGAAATAGGCGTCGTCTTCAAGGACGGCGACATTGTACTCCTTTGCCAGTTCGAGGATGCGCAACCGCCGGTCGAGTGTGGTCGTCACGCCGGTGGGATTCTGGAAGGTGGGGATCGTGTAGATGAACTTCGGCTGGACGCCCCGCGCCTTGCAATCGGCCAGGGTCTGCGCGAGCACGTCCATCTTCATGCCCCGGTCGTCCATCGGGATACCGACGATCTTCGCCTGGTGCGCGTTGAAGAGACGGAGCGCGCCCAGGAAGGCCGGCTCCTCCGAGATGATGGTGTCGCCGGGATCCACGAGGGCATCGCAGACGAGGTCAATCGCCTGCGACGCCCCCGCCGTGATGAGCACATTTTCTGGGCGGACATCTACGCCATTATCGCGCTTCAGTTTAATCAGTAGTTGCTCGACCAGGCCGTCATACCCGGCGGCGGCGCCATATTGGAGCGCCCACTGGCCGTTCTTCTCCATCGCCCGCACGGCCGCCGCCCCCATCGCCTTCGTCGGCATGCTTTTGGGGTCGGGGGCACCCCCCGCGAAGTTCACTCGATCCGGTGAAAGGCCCCGCCCGCCCGGCGCGCCTGGGGCGACGCGCTTCGCTGCCGAAGAAAATAGCCCGTCCAACCGCGTCTGCGTCTGTGCCATCTCACGCCCTCCACGCCCGTCGCTCGTTTCGTCATCGTTCCGCGCCAACTATACCCGCAGACGCGGATCGCGTCACGCGGGGCGGGCGAATGTGAGGAAAGAGCAAGTGGCAGGCGAGCGCCTGCCACCTGCGGGAAAGACGATACCCTATCACGGACGCCCTCACACGTTGATCGCGTCCCGGATGTGCGCGCCATGCCCCTCGATCTCGCCAATCCCATGCCGCTCGACTACGTCCGCCACGCTCACCGTGTACCCTTCCGCAAGCGTGACCATGAGCGCCAGTTGCGCGTCGCTCAATCGCCGGTACGTCTCCGCCGCCCGCGCACCATTCTCTCGCAGGAGCGCCAGCGTCTCCTCCTTCGTCACGTTGGCGAACTCCGCGGCGTGCCGGGCGTTCATCTCGTCCAGCTTCCCCGGCGGCAGCGGTGGATGGGGATGGCCTGCCGCAGCGTCCCCGGCGACGGCGGCGAGTACCCCCTCGTTCACGGCGATGTGGTGCGCCTGCACGCCCACCGTCCAGCCCGTGTCCGCGCAGATCGCCCGCCACTGCGTGGGCATGCAGCCCGCGATCATCGCGATCAGTTGCTCATTCGCGTGCCGGAAACGCCAGGCGAGCTCCCGCGCCCGCGCGCTCGTCGCGTCCTCCCTGGGTGGCTCGGGGCGGCTCCCTTCCGCGCCGTGGAAGGTCTCGACGGCATATCGCGCGTGGATATCCAACATCTTCTCCATATCCGGCGCAGCACCGGGCGGGAAGGCGGCGCCGAGTTCGCGCAGGAAGTCCACCGATTCCGGGGGGACGACGATCAGCATCGTACTCCGCGTCGGGCTGACGTTCTCGAAGCGGTGCGGCGCGCCACCGGGCGCATTGACGATCGTGCCGGGGCCGGCCCGGAAGGTGGAGACGCCCGTTGCATCCCGTTGGGTGATCTCGAACTCACCGGAGAGGACGTAGAAGGTCTCGCTGGTGGGATGCGCATGGAGCGGCGGCCCACCCCCCGGCGCGACGCTCCCGACAAGCACAGTGTACGCGCCTCCGGTTTCTGCGCCGCTCACCTTGACGACCATCTCCTCATCGAAGATGCGGATCATTTCGCCATCATCGGGGAGCACGCAGGAGCAGCCAATTTCTGTCGCGATTGTCGTTGCCATCTCAATCTCTCCTCTCGTCACGCCTGCCGATTCATTCTCCGTCTGTCTCCGACTACTGCGGCAGTTTGTTCATCTCCTGTGGCGTGGTGCCGGGAGGCGAGAACTCAAGGCCGTACGTCGGTGCCAGAGCGCGCAGTCGCTCCGGGTCCGGCGGGCCGACACGCCCCGCTGGCAGTTCCATCGCCTCGGCGGGCCTTGCCAGCCCCTGAAAGAACTCCTCCATGCCCGCTGGCGCGAAGATCAGGAGCATCTCCACCTCATCCGACTCCACTTGGAGCGTGTGCCAGACGCCGGGTAATGTGCGGACAAAGTCGCCGTCCGTGGCGACAACTTCCTTATCCGCGACCCAGAAGCGTACCTGACCGCGAATGATGTAGAAGTCCTCCGGGCCGTGACGGTGCGGTGCGGGCGGGGTGAATCCCTTCTGCATGCGCCAGTGCAGCAATGCGTACTGCCCCCCGGTCATCTCGGCAGTCGCCAGCACGCTGATCAGGGCACTCCCATACCAGAGGGAGTTTTCGAGGCTCGGTCGTGCGAAGATCGGGGCGTGTGTGGTCTCTACTGATGCGGCCATTGTCGGGTCTCCTTTCCCGTCGGTCCAATCCGCGCGCCATGTCGTGCGGCATGAATCCAGTCTGCTGGATCGCGCCTCCCGATCCCACACGCAACCCACGCAACGCCCCACGCATTGCGGCACGCATCGCGTTCATCGGCGCGGTATACTCTATGAATAACGACGCAAAATGCCGACGAGGAGCCTTGGCAATGTCGAACGCTCCGCCTTCTTTTGGTCTGCTGCTGCGACGGTACCGTGCCACCGCCGGACTGACGCAGGATGAACTCGCCGAGCGGGCGGGACTCAGCACGCGGGGGATCAGCGATCTCGAACGCGGCGCGCGGGAACGACCGCATCGCGATACCGTTCAGATGCTCGCCGACGCACTCGATCTGTCCGCCGAGGAGCGGGCGATCCTCAGCGCGGCGGCACGCACTCACGGTTCGGTGCATGAGGCGGTCGCGCTTCCCGATGCGCCGACCAATCTCCCGACCCCGCTCACGTCACTCATTGGCCGGGAGGATGACACGCGGCGTGTTCGCGCCCTGCTCGGGCGCGCGGACGTTCGCCTCGTCAATCTCACCGGCCCCGGTGGCGTCGGCAAGACGCGGCTTGCCCTCCACGTCGCCGCCGATCTGCGCCTGCAGTTCCCGGATGGTACCTTCGTTGTGCCCCTGGCATCGCTGCGCGATCCGGGCCTCGTGCCCCCTACCATCGCGCACACCCTGGGTCTGCACGAGACGAATGATGAGCCGCCACTGACGCGGTTGATCGCCCATCTGCGCGCGAAGCGGCTGCTGCTCGTCCTCGACAACTTCGAGCATCTCCTCGCCGCCGCGCCGGTGGTCAGTGACCTCCTCGTCGCATCTCCCGACCTGAAGGTAGTGACCACCAGCCGGGCACTGCTTCATCTCTCCGGCGAGCATGAGTACGCCGTGCCGCCGCTGGCTTTGCCCGATGCATATCACGCGTCGGACATCGTGGGGCTGCCTGACGTTCCGGCGGTGGCGCTCTTTCTGGAGCGGCTGGCGGCGATTGCCCCTGGATCGGCGTTCTCCGGGGTGGATGCACCCGCCATTGCGGCAATCTGCATGCGCGTGGACGGCCTGCCGCTGGCAATCGAACTCGCCGCCGCCCGCAGCAAGCATTTTACGGTGCAGGAATTGGCTGCGCGCCTCGATCATCGCTTGCAACTCCTCACCCACGGGCCGCGCGACCTCCCCGCGCGCCAGCAGACGCTCCGGGACACGATTGCCTGGAGTTACGACCTTCTCACACCCAACGAACAGCGCCTCCTGCGCTGGCTCGCGGTCTTCGTCGGCGGCTGGACGATCGCGCGGGCGGAGGCACTCTGTCGTCGTGATGATGGCTGGCCCATCGCGATTATGGACGGGCTGGCCACGCTCGTGGACAGTAGCCTCGTCCGGGCCGAGCGCGGTACCGATGGCCGCACGCGCTACACGATGCTCGAAACAATCCGCGAGTTCGCGGAGGAGCAACTGGCCGCGAGCGGCGAGGAGGAGACGGCCCGGCGGCGGCACGCCGATGTGATGCTCGCGTGGTCGGACGAGGCGGAGCGGGGATTGCAGAGCGGCGAGCGGACGGCATGGTCACGCGCCTCAGTGGCCGAACTGGACAATGTGCGTGCCGCGCTGCGCTGGTCACTCGACCGCGACGAGACCGAGCGTGCCCTGCGGATCGTCGGCAACCTCGACTGGTTCTGGGACGCCGTCGGGCGCGATGGCGAGGGGTGGGCATGGAGCAAGGCCGCGCTCGCCAAGGAGAACGTGGATCGCGACGGTTTGGCGTACGCGCAGGCCCTGTCGGTGACCGGTCAACTGGCATGGAATATGGGCGATTTTGCACGGTCCGCCCACCTGCTCACGGAGAGTGTGGCGCGCCTCCGGCTGCTCAATGATCGTCGCCGTCTGGGGCAGGCGTTGATGAACCTTGCCTTGACCCTGCACTATCTGGGGGAGACGGAGAGAGGGCGTCGCGCCGTGGCTGAGGGCGTCGCGCTCATTGAGACGGTGGATGACCCGTGGAATCTCGGTCTGACGTTCTTCGTGCGTGGCGAGATGCTTCTCGCGTATGACGTGGAAGCGGCACGGGCATCCTACGAGCGCAGTCTCGCCGTTTTCCGTGAGGTGGGCGATCCGTGGGGCATCGCCCAAACCACCACGGGCCTCGGTGGCCTCGCGATGCGCGAGCGCAACTATGCGACCGCCCGCGCGTTGATGGAGGAGGGGTTGGCGCTGCGGCGGTCGGTCAACAATCCCCTCGCGATCGCGATCTCCCTAACGAGCCTCGGCGAACTGGCCCGTCGCGAGGGCGATGATACAGGTGCCATGCCGTATCTGGAGGAAGGGCTGGCGCGATTCCGCGATCATGGGGATGCGGAACATGTGGCATGGACCCTGTACAACCTCGGCATCGTGGCGATGCATTGCGGGGATGCGGAGGGGGCAGCGGCGACGCTCGCGGAATGCCTCGCGCTTCGGGCCGCGCAAGGGAACGCCGGGGAGATCGCGAAAGCAATCGTGGTGGTGGCGGGTGTGGCGGCGCTGCGCGGGGACGCGGAGCGTGCGGCGCTGCTCTGCGGTGCGGTGGAAGGGATCCGCGCCGCCCACGGCGTCGCGGCGCCGACCGATGCGGACGGTGATGAAGAGCAGCGCATCCTGGCAGTGATCCACGCGGCGCTGGATGCGTCAACCGCTGCCGGCGCACTCGCGACCGGTCGCGCCCTGACGCTCGCGGAGGCGATTGCGCTCGCCGGTCAGACCGCCCCGATGCCGCGCATGTAGCGATCGCGCAGCAGCACCGGGTCACGTTCGGGGCGGGCTGCGCCGGGGGCATCGTCCACATGAGCAGCGATCAGATGCGGGCCATCCTCGATGAGCGCGCGGGCGACGCGGCGCGTGAAGTCTGCTTCATCCGTTGCCCAGGCGCTGCTCGCAATCCCCGCCGCCTTCGCGACGCCGACGAGGTCGGTCACACTACTCGTCGCGGCGCGCTGTTTGCCGGTGATCTGATACAGCCCGTTGTCCCAGACGATCACCGTGAGGTTGCGCGGGGCGACGCTGGCAATCGTCGCCAGGCAGCCGAGATTCATCAGCAGTGAGCCGTCCCCTTCGAGCGCGAAGAAGCGCCGCTCCGGTTGCGCGACCGCCCCGCCGAGCGCGATCGGTAAGGCCAGCCCCATGCTGCCGAGCATGTAGAAGTTCTGGGGCCGGTGCCCGGCGGCGGCGAGATCGAAATTCGTGTTGCCGATCCCCGCGACAATCGCTTCCTCATGCGTGAGGAGCGATACGAGAACACGCGTGAGCGCCAGCCGGGAAAGTGTTTCAAACATCGGTTTTGCCTCCCGTGAGCAAGGGCGAGAGGATCAGCGCGGTCGGCGTGCGGGTCTGAAAACACTGGCGGATCATCCGCAGAGTGAGGAAATGCAGTTCGTCCTCGCGCGCGAGTGTGACGTGTGCGATGCCGAGGGCGTCCAGCGTTGGGCGGATGGCGCGGGTGATCGGCATCTGGACGGAGTTGTATTCGCCGAGCACGCCGCGTTCGGAAATGACCATCAGCAGCGGTAGTTGATACGGAACGGCGAATGAGGCGAGGGCGTTGACGGTGTTGCCGAAGCCGCTCGATTGCATCAGCACGACGGCGCGCATTCCTGCCATGTCCGCGCCACAGGCGATGCCGATCGCCTCCTCCTCACGCGTCGCGGTGAAGGCGGTGAAATGTGCGTCCGCGTGCGCGCCGTCAATCAGGGGGATGAGCATATTGTCCGGCACGTAGGTCATGAGTCGGACATGCTGCTCCTTGAGGTTTGTCAGGAGTGTTTCCGCCCATTGCACGCGTCCCCTCCCCTTCCTGCCAGTGGCTCCGAATTCCGCTCGCAATCATTGTACCGCATGCGAGCCTCTCCCCTCGGAACGCGGGCATAAAAAAAGCAGGTGCGCCGCCACCTGCATAGTGGGCAACGCGGCATCGCGTTGATGCGGCTCTCCTGCTGGTTATCCGGTATCGCAGGATACATGCCGCTGTCGTTCACGCCGTTTCTCCCCTGCCCGTAACATCGTTGGGAGTTTATACGTTGACTATAGTGTAATGTAGCACGCGAGGTCGATTACCGTTTGGCCTCAGCGACGGACGCCAGAGAGGCGGCAATGACGATGTTGGATCGAGATCAATTCAGACTCGGGTCGGACCCAATCGCCGACGCGCTTTTTCTGCTCGAACCGGAGGGCGACACATTCCGCTGCGCGCACGTGGATTCCGCCTACACGAAACTGACCGGCTTCACAGCGGAGCAGGTGACTGGCACGCGGCTCGATCACTGCCTGCCCGTGGCGCAAGGCGCGTTGCTGATTCAGAAATGCCGGGAGGCGGTCGCGGCGCGCACGTCAGTCAGTTACGAGGAAGGCGTGATCGCCTACGACCGCGAAGTCACCGTCGTTACCCGGCTGATCCCACAGTTCGACGACGCGGGCGTCTGTGTTCGCCTGATCGGCACGATGACCGATATCACCGAGCGACGCCACGCCGCGAGTGTGCTGCAGGAAGCGGCGGAGCAGTATCGCCTCCTCTTCGAGGGCAACCCGAACCCGATGTGGGTCTACGACCGTGAAACGCTCGCCTTCCTCGCCGTCAATGACGCGGCGGTCGCACATTATGGGTACAGCCGTGACGAGTTCCTGCGCATGACGCTCGCGGACATCCGCCCGCCACAGGATTTCGCGCGCCTCGTGCGGCAATTGCCCGCGCATGCGGATGATCGTGCGGTGAGCGAGTGGCAGCATCGCAAGAAGAACGGGGCACTGATTACGGTGGAGACGAGCGCCAGTAGCCTCCAGTTTCGCGGACGGGCGGCGCGTCTCGTCCTCGTTAACGATGTGACGGAGCGCAAGCGGACGGAAGACGCGCTCCGGGTGTCGGAATCGCGGTATCGGTCGCTTACCCAGTCCGCGAACGATGCGATCATCACGACGGACGGCAGTGGCATGATTACCTTCTGGAACACCGCCGCACAGGCGATGTTCGGATACGGGGAAGACGACATCATCGGCGCATCGCTCGCCAGCCTCATGCCGACGCGCTACCGCGATGCCCATATGCAGGGCATCGCACGGATGACGGCCACTGGCGATGCCCACGTTATCGGGCGCACTGTCGAACTGGACGGGTTGCGGAAGGACGGCAGCGAGTTCCCGCTGGAACTCTCCCTCGGCACCTGGCAATCGGGTGGGGGAACCTTTTACAGCGCTATCGTTCGGGACATCACCGAACGGAAGCAGGTCGAGGCCGAACTGCGCGCGGCGAAGGAAGCGGCGGACACCGCCAACCGTGCCAAGAGCCAGTTCCTCGCCAACATGAGCCACGAAATCCGCACGCCGATGAACGGTGTGATCGGTATGACCGGCCTGCTGCTCGACACGCCGCTGACCCCCGAGCAGCAGGAGTACGCCGAGACGATCCGCACCAGCGGCGATGCCTTGCTGACGATCATCAACGATATTCTCGACTTCTCGAAGATCGAATCGGGCAACCTCGATCTGGAGGAGCAGCCCTTCGATCTGCGCGACTGCGTGGAGGACGCGCTCGATCTGCTCGCCACCCGTGCCGCCGAGAAGGGCCTCGACCTCGCGTATTTGATTGACGATGGCGTGCCGGGGACGCTGGTCGGCGATGTGACGCGCCTCCGGCAGGTGCTCGTCAACCTGATCGGCAACGCGATCAAGTTCACCGCGACGGGCGAGGTCGTCGTCTCCGTCTCCTCCCAGACGGTGATAGACCGGCGGCACACGGTACGCTTCGCGGTGCGGGACACCGGCATCGGCATCCCGGCGGAGCGCATGGACCGCCTCTTCAAGTCCTTCAGCCAGGTGGATTCCTCGACGACGCGCATGTATGGCGGCACCGGCCTCGGCCTGGCGATCTCGCGGCGGCTCGCGGAGTTGATGGACGGCACGATGTGGGTGGAGAGCACGCCGGGCGAAGGCTCGACCTTCTTCTTCACGATCTCCGCTGTCGCCGTGCCGACGCAGGCGCGCATCTGGCAGCGGAGCGTGCAGCCCTCGCTCGTCGGTCATCGGGTCCTGATCGTAGACGACAACGAGACGAACCGCCGCGTTCTCACCTTGCAGGCGCAGGGCTGGGGCATGCGTGCCCGGAGCGCGGCGCACGGCGCGGAAGCGCTCGAATGGCTCCGGCGCGGCGACCCCTTCGATGTCGCGATCCTCGATATGCAGATGCCCGACATGGACGGCGTCACCCTCGCGGCGGCGATCCGCGGCTATCGCGATGCGGATGCCCTCCCGCTCGTGATGCTCACCTCGATGGGGCGGCGGGAACAGGGCGATCAGGCCCATTTTGCCGCCTTCCTCGCCAAGCCGATCAAGCAATCGCAGTTGCACGATGTGCTGATGGGTATCTTCGACGCCCTGCCACGCAAGGCGGCCGCCGTTGCTCCGACGCCGCGCCTCGACGTGCATCTCGCGGAGCACCTGCCGCTGCGCATCCTGATCGCCGAAGACAACGTCGTCAATCAGAAACTCGCCGTCCAGTTGCTCGTGAAGATGGGGTACCGCCCCGATGTTGCGGGGAACGGTCTGGAGGCGATCCAGGCGCTCGAACGGCAGCGGTACGATGTCGTTCTGATGGATGTGCAGATGCCGGAGATGGACGGTCTCGAGGCGACGCGCCACATCTGCCACCGCTGGCCTCGCACCGCCCGCCCCTTCATCATCGCGATGACCGCCGACGCGATGCAGGGCGATCGCGAAAAATGCCTGAATGCGGGGATGGACGATTACGTGACCAAGCCGGTGCAGGTCGCCACACTCGTGGAGGCGTTGAAGCGGGCGCGCCCAACGACGGTCAATGGCGCCGGCGAGCGGATACCGGATGCGGCGGGAGGCGACGCCCGCGACACGCTGCTCGATGCCGCGACGCTCAACGATATCCGTGCGATGGTCGGTGATGACGGGGAGGATGGCCTGACCGGTCTGATCGCCTGCTACCTCGACGACGCGCCTCGCCTCCTCAACGCGATGCGCGATGCCCTCGGCCGGGCGGATACGGGCGCGCTCCAGGTCGCCGCGCACACCATGAAATCCACGAGCGCCCTGTTCGGCGCAACGACCCTCGCCGCGTTGTGCGAGACGCTCGAACAGCGGAGCGCGGCGGGCCTCACGGATGACACGCAAACCCGCGTTGACGCTATTCATGAACTGTACGCAGAGGTCGAGCGCGCCATGCGCCGCGTCATCGTTCCTCACCCCCGGCCCCTCTCCATCGCGGATAGATCAGGAAACGGATAGAATCGTCCGGCGATGGAGAGGGGCCGGGGAACGATCGGGAGTGTCAGAGCCTTCTTTCACCATCCCATGCATCCCGCATTTTCTCCCCCTCTCCTTTGCCCCACGGCAAAGGAGAGGGGGCCGGGGGTGAGGTTAATCTCCTGCTTGCTCGACCAGACGCTGGACGGGCCACGGGAAGGGGAAGTCGTGCCCGGCGCGGAGTTCGAGCAGCACCGGGCCGTCGGCGGCGAGCGCTTCGTCCCACGCGGCGCCGATCTCGGACGGCTCGGTGACGCGGATACCGCGCGCCCCGAATGCCTCGGCGTAGCGCACGAAATCCACATGGCCGATCTCCGTCGCATGTGTCCGCCCGAAGGTCGTTCGCAGGGCGTGGTGGATCATGCCGATCTGCTCGTCCGCATGGACGGCGATCACGACGGGTAGGCCGAGGTTGCAAATCGTGCCGAAGTCGCTGCACGCCATCTGGAATGAGGCATCGCCTGTCACGCCGACGACCTTCTTGTCCGGTCGCAGCAGTCCGGCGGCGAGCACCCCCGGGACCGCGTACCCCATCGCGCCCCATGAGCCGGGCTGGAGATGCGATTCCGGGTTGAAGGCGGGCACCTGAAGCGGTGTCCACAGTTTCACCTGGCTGACGTCGCTGACGACGAGGATATCCGGCGTCATCCGCTTCGCAAGGGCATCGAGCGCGACGCCGATGTGCCACGGGCGGCGATCCCGATACCGTTCCAGTTCGATGTCAATGCCGCGCTGCTGCGCCTCCCGTGCGCGGGCACAACGGGCGAGCGTCGCCGCGTCGTCCGGGCGCGGGCGGCATTCCTCCGCCAATGCCCCGACCGCCTCGGCGAGCGCGGTGATTGAGGGCGCGGCGATGGTCAGCGCGCCATCCGGTTCGTCGGTGGCATCAATCAGCACCAACCGCTCCCCGATCTGTTCGGCGAGTTGCGCGGCAGTCTCCGTGCCGGGGCGCACGCCGATACCGAGGACGAGATCGGCGTATGTAACTGCCTGATACGCCGCCGGATGGCTGCCGCCCGCGCCGCGATAGACGCCGATCGAGAGCGGGTGGACGGTCGGCATCGCCGCGTGCGCGTCCCAACTGTGGGCGACGGGCGCGCCGAGTCGCTCCGCGAGCCGGACGACCTGTCCGCTCACGGCAGGCCACCACGCATTTTTCCCGACAACGATAACGACTTGCTGCGACCCCTCGATCCGCCCAATAGCGTCGTCAATGCCGGTGGTGGACGTGGTGCTGTCCGGGACGGGTGCGAATGCGTCGGCAGCGACGTTGATTGCCGCCGATTGGAGCGTGCTGAGCGGGATTTCGACATGCACCGGCCCCGGTCGTCCGGTCGTCGCGAGCGCGAAGGCGCGATTGAGCACGGCGGGAATCTCCGCCGCGTTCTCGACGCGCGTGGACCACTTCGTCACCGGTGTAAACGCCACATCCAGGAAATCCGTCCGGTCCACGCCGTGGAACGCCTCTTTGAATGCGCCCTCCGGCACGCCGCCGGAGATATGAACGAGCGGCGCGCCCTGCGCATACGCCCCCGCGACGCCGGAGAGCGCGTTCGTTGCCCCCGGCCCGGCGGTCGTGATGCAGACGCCCGGCCTGCCTGTCAGCCGACCGTAGACCTCAGCGGCGATGGCGGCGTTATTCTCATGCTTGACGGTGATCGGCGTGATCTCCGGCGCGTCCGCCAGCGCGTCGAAGAGATAAATGACATGGTCGCCGTCCAGCCCGAAGACCGTATCCACTCCCTGCGCCTTCAGCCCCGCGACAACTGCCTGACTCGGACTCATCTCTGCCATCACTCCTGCTCCCCCCATGGTAAATTTTCCGCGACGTGTGCCGTAACGCCGATCATACCGTATGCACGGTCGGTGGCGGGGCATAACTTTTCCCCGCTATCCGCGACAACTGCGTTATTCCTGATCCACAGGCAACGTCATGAGGTGCATCACCGGGCAGGTGGCGCACATGCGCGCCTTGCAGCGGTCGTTGTAGACGGCGATCAGGCCCTGCTGAAGCCGCCCGGTGCGGACACGGAGGCCGCCGGGGCCGCCGAGTTGATCGGTCATCGCGCGGGTGATGCTGTTACCGCGTGTGGCGGGATAAACATCCCACGTGCGTTCCGCCGCTGTCACGAGCGGCTCGTTCTCCGTCCGAAGCCCGTAGAGGAGCGCGAAGGGCACCACGACGTTGACGGCGATCTCGCCGGCGCGATCCGCGCCGATCGGACTGGCAGCCCCCGCGAGCAGGCGAGAGGGCGGGCGCAATGCCTGCCGTAGGGCGCGGACGATCAGGCGCGGCTCGTCCGGGTAGGTACGCAGGGGCGCGAGGCAGATGGCGATTAACCCTTCCGCCGCGCCGCCGTGGGCGAGGAGCGCCGCCAGCGCGAGCAACCGCCGTGCCGGGTGATTCGCCGGGCGGACGCGCGCCGTCTCCCAATCGGCGGGCGCAAGCGCCGCCTGTCGCCCCATCGCGCACCACATATCCCATAAGGCGTCACATTGCAGCACGAAGCCGGGTGGCGTGTTGAGGAAACCACCGGTGCCGAGGAGGAGCGCGGCGGCGATCTGCTCGCGTTGAGTGATGGGGGAGTGAAGAACGGTCTGTTCCAGATCGCGGAGCGGTAGCGCGGCGGCGAGCGCAGCCATCGGCGCGCGGTTCGCGCTGTAGCCGAGCGCGTCGAGGAGGGCGGCGAACAGGACATCACCGGGCGGTGTGGCGGCGAATCGCGCCTCCATCGCCGCCGCTTTGAGGGCGAGGCGTTCGTCGCCCGCCCGGCCGAGGACGCGCAGGAGGGCCGGTTCGCCGGTCGTTAGATAGTCGCGGGCGCAGGGTATATCGCCGAGGCCGCCGAGCGGCGCGCTCCCGGCGGGAAACGCTTCCAGCGACCCGGCGAGCAAGGGCGCGAGCGCGAGCGTCGGTAATCGCCGTCCGTCGCGCGTCCGGCAGGGAGCGCCGTCATCGTCGAGGACGACGTGGAGGGCGACAGCATTGTAGGCGGGATCGAGATGATGCCCGTGTGCCCGCCAGTCCGCCGCGCGCCGGTGGATCTCCACCGCGCCGGTGATCTCCTGGCTGTCGAGCACGATTCGCGCGTCCGCGAAGTCCGGCCCGAACCCGGCGGACCAGCGCCCCCGATAGCGCACGATGAGCGTCTGCCCATCCGTTGTCCGCCACGGCCCCGGCACAAGCCACTGCGCCTGCCACACCTTCGCCAGCGTCAACTCCGGAATCGTCATCGCGGGCCACGGAAGCGCAGAGAACAGAGAGGGCGCAGAGAGCGCAGAGAGATACAAAGAGAAAAGAAGGTAGGAAGTTTCGCTTGCGTTATCGCATGCATTACATCCTCCACCTCCGCAATCACATTCTTTTCTCCTTCTCTGTGATCTCTGTGTCCTCTGTGCTTCGCTTTCCCTAGCGGTGGTAAGGAGGGATGGTGGGGAAGGCCTCGGTGCGGCGGATGCCGGGGCCGAGGGCGCCGGATCGGCGGAGCGGGCGGCGCGGCTCGCGCAGGATGCCGCCGACGAGTACTGTCAGCAGGCCGAGGACGAATGCGACGATAAAGAGCGCGCGGAAACTGTTGTGATCCACGATGAGGCCGCCCGCGATCAGCGCGACGCTCCAGAGGGCGAGGACGCCATTCGTGAAGCCCACGCCGTCCGCGTACGCGTTCGGTGGGAGGATGTCGAGCAGGAAACCGCTCTGCGCGATGGCATTCGCGCCCATTGCCGCGCCAATGCAGACGAAGATCGCGATGAAGGCCCGCGCGCGGGAGAGATCGCTCGTGAAGTGGCCGGCGATCGGCTCCGTCTCAAAGAGGACCGGCAGGCCGATGGCAATAAACGCCGCGAGGGCACGGCAGAGCGCGCCGAGTTGAAGTAACAGTTTCGTCCCGGCGATGCGAGCAAGCCCACGCCAGAGATAGATCGTCACGGCGCGGGTCGCGATCACGGCGATGGCATAGATGCCGATCATGTCGGCGGAGAGCGCAAAAGTCCGGAGCGCGTAGACGACGAAGAACGGTTCCGCGAGCGTCGCGATGAGGGCAACGACGCGGAAGGTGAGGTAGCGCCGGTAGGCCGGCAGGCGTAGCAATGCCGGCCCCGCGCGCAGCCCGGCGAGCGGCGGGCGCGGCGCGACGGGCACGCGGTTGGCCCGTTCCGTGAGCGCGACGGTCAGGAGTGCTACTCCCAACAGGGCGATACACGCGATGAAGAAGAGGTAGAGATAGTCGCGTGGGAAGATCGGGCCATGCACGAGGATGCGCCGGACGAGCAACGCTGCGAGCACCGATGCGCCCGTCCCCGCCAGTGCCTGCCAGCGGACAAGCCGGCCGCGCACACCATTCGTCGCGATGCGCCCCGGCAGCCGCTGACCGACGAGCGTCGCGACGCCGCTCGCGCAGCCGACCATGCCATAGAGAACGAAAAAGATGATGAGCAACCGTTTCGCTGAACCGTTCGCCCGCGCCGCGCCAGCGAAGGCGAGCACGCCCATCGCCAGGGCGCGCACCGTCGCGCTCGTCACGGCCAGTGGGATGATCCGCGTCCGGTTGGCAATGGCGCTGCCGAGGATCGCCCCCGGCAGCGCCCACGAGAGCGCGGCAACGACCGGCACGAGCGCGACGAGGATATTGGAATTGCTCACGCGCGCGATCAATGCCGCGACGACGACCGCGGGCAGCAGCAGTGCATCAGCGAAGCCGCTCAAGGCGGCGATCGCGACGCCGATCGGCAGATTGCGGCGCAGGTCGGTATCGCTCAGTATGGCCCGTGGCCGGAACCAGTTTTGGATGCTGCTCCAGAGATCCCCGAATGGATCGCGTGCGGCTATTTCAGAGGCATCGAGTAATGCCGAAGGACGGGCGGTGCCGGGTTGGGGAGGGGTGGAAACGCCTGCTTCGGGTGATGGCGCGATGACGTGACCATTCGGCGCGACATCGGGTATGCCCGGCGGCATGGCCGATGCGTTGGGCTGCGCCGCCTGCTCGGTGCCCTTCTCCGGATACCAGGTGTTCGCGACGGGAGGCGATTCCTGGAGTGGCGCCGTCCATGCGGGCGGGAGAGCGCCGCCTGGTTGTCCCGGTCTCCCGGTCTCCGCAGGGCCGTCATTCATGCCGTGCTCACGCTCCAATACATGTTGATGAGGTGGGTTCACGGTTCAGGGTTCGGGGTGCAAGGAACGCCACGAACCCTGAACCGTGAACCATTGCACCGGCTGGCCGCAGTATACGTGCCGCGTCGGGGCCATGCAATCGGGATGCGATACGATCGTTTCTCATGGCGCGGTGCCGATCACCACGGTGACGGTCACTTCGCGCCGGTTGCCCGCGCGATCCGTCGCGGCGACGCCGATCGTGTGCGGGCCGGGGAGGAGCCGCCCATCCCAGTAGCCGAGGTACGTGTTCGGCGCGAGGTCCGGGCGGGGCATCAATTCGCCCTGTTCCGTGCCGTCCGCCAGCAGTACGACTCGCGCTACCCCGTTCGGGCCGCTGTCGTCCGTCACCGTCGCGCGCACCGTCAGCACCGGGCGCGGCGCGTTCCCCCCCACCGGCGCGACGAGCATCACATCCGGCGGTGCGCTGTCGAAGCCGCCCGCTGCCCAGAGCAGATCGGCTGCGAGCCGGTGGCCCGCATTGGAGAGATGCACATCGCCGAAGCGGCCAAGCGTCAGTGATTGCTCATTGCCGCGCACCTTCGCTGCCAGTTCGACGACCGTCACACCCTGTTTCATCGCCGCGACATCACGGATGGTGCCATTGAACTGCTCGATCCACCACGCGTCGCTGCGAACGGCGGTCGGGTCGCCGCCGAAGGGATCGTAAATCGTCTGAACGAGCAGCGCGCGCGTCTGGCCGCCTTCCGTGAGCCGCGTCACGATCGTCGTCAGATTCGCGCGGAAGGTCGCCAGCGCCGCCTCACGCGCGGTCGTCTCCTTGCCCGCCAGCCGCTGAAGATCATTGCCACCGATGCTGAGCAGCACGACTGCGTGCTGCCCCGCAGGGAGCCGCCCCAGTTCATCGAGCGCGCGGAGGATTTGCGGCCGCGTCGGCGTCAGTGTCGGCTCGCCGGCGGCGGGGGGCGGTGGCAGCGGGGGAGCGAGCAGCGATGCACTCGTCTCACCGGAGACCGCGACATTGACGGCGCGGACGTCCGGCCCGTACCGCCCGCGCATCAGATCCGCCACCAGCGCGAACTCGCCCCGCTCGTCCGGCAGGCTCGCCCCAACCCCCGCCATCAGCGAATCGCCCACGCCGAGCAGAAGCGCGGGGGCTTCGGTAGCGCTGAGGACCGCGGGTGCCTTTTGGGCGTGAGGACTGAGCGCGGACTTCGGTGCTGCGGAGACGGTCGAGACTAGGCCGCAAAGGGCAAGGAATACCATCAATACCGCACGAGGCAGCAGGTGCCTCCGCTGAATATGGGATCTGTAGAAAGTTGGTGCAAAATACATGGCGATATACTCAGTCCTCAGTCCTTCGTTCTCGCGTCGCGATGGCGCGGCGGAGTAGTGCGCGGGATTCGTCGTGCGCGAGTTTGGAGTCGGCCTCGGCAGGAGAGAAAAGAAAGGTGTCCGTGCCGAGATGCGCCGCGAAATCATCTGTTTCGGCGGTCATCTCCATCAGGAACCAGGTGACGTGGCGCATCTTCCCCTTGAAGGGAAAGAGATGCGTGCCGAGCGGCGCGACGACGCGGGCCGCGAGACCCGTCTCCTCCATCGCCTCGCGGATCACCGCGTCTTCCAGCGATTCGCCCGCCTCTACATGCCCCTTTGGAAAGACCAGCGCACCGTCACGCGCGCGCCGCAGGGCGATCCGGTCGCCGTGGAAGATCACGCCACCGGCTTGCGGCACCGGCGGCGTTGCGAGGATGCCGAGCATCGGTGCGGGGTCCTGCGCCATTGTGGTGCGCAGTTTGGCATACGTATCGGGCAGCAGTTCCGGCATCACCGTCGTCCTTGCGACGATCGGCATGAAGTTCGCATCTCCCTGCCAGCGGGGGACGACATGCCAGTGGAGGTGCTCCGCGACGCCCGCGCCCGCCACCGCGCCGAGATTGAGGCCGAGGTTGAGGCCGTCGCAGCGGAGCGGGGTTTGCAGGACGCGCGTCAGCCAGGGGAGCAGGAGGCCGATTTCGATCATCTCGCCCGTGTCGAGCGCGTCGAGCGCCGCGACTTGTCGGTACGGAACGACCATGCAATGGCCGGTGTTATAGGGATAGAGGTTCATCACGACGAAGGCGCGCGCACCGCGATGGAGGACGAAGTTCTCCACGTCGTGCGAGGGGTCGGCGGCAATCGCGCTGAAGATGCTCATACCGGGCGGCGTCGGGCGGCGCTCTCCGCCGACGTACCGCATGCGCCACGGCGTCCAGAGTCGTTGCTGCTCGTCTCCGCCCGTCTCATTCATGCCTGCTTGATCGCTTCCCCGTCTCGCGCCGCGCCCTCGCCGGAGTATAGCACGCAGGCAGCAGGCAGCACCCCGCCCAGACGACACCCTGGGGAGCGATCAGGCAGGCATGAAATCCACCGATATATCTCGCAGCGGGGCGGTGTGGAAGGCTTCCGCGAGCGCGTCCGCCGAGGCGTAACGGCGGGCCTGGACGACGCGCGCCGTGATCCGGACGGTCACGCGTTCGGGCGCGAAGGGCCACGGATTGAGGCCGACGGTATTATTGCTGTGATGGTGAAAGGTCAGGTCGAGGAGCGGCTGCCCTTCGGGGCGGAAGGCCGGTGTATCCTTAGAGGAGCCAAACTGCCCGATCCCGAGGCAGACGGCGAGCGAGAGTACATCGCACGCCTGGAGCAGTTGGTAGCCCGCATTGATGTGCTCCTTCGCCGCGTGCTCGCCGAAGTGGATCGCGACGAGCAGCGCGGCGTACGGCGATTCCACCGCCAGCCGTTCGACGCCGCGCCGGGCAATCTCCGCCTGCATCTCCTTCGGCGCGGAGCGGAAATCCTGCACGCCGCCGGTCTGTGGATTCCAATGACCGTTCGCGTCCGACGGAGCGTGGCCGTTATCGTGCTCGTAGACGGCGAGCAGCGTCTCGGCGCGCGGTGCGGGAATCGTCGCCCATACCTGCGCGAGTCGGCCTGAGAGCGCGGCGTGCTCCGGCTGCGTGATGACCAGCCAATTCGCTCCATCGTCCCGTCGCAGCATGATGTCCCTTCCTTTTCGTGCGGATTATCACCATTTCTAATGTACGTACACTTTACCGTATGCTATACTCAACCGCGAGAGCCGAGAGTCGAGCGCCGCGCGCCGCGCGTCAGAAGTACGGACGCCCGGCAGGAGCGGTGATCGAGCGGTGGAGGTGGGGCGGCGTGGCGTTGTGGCAGTGATCGAGCAAGAACGCACCATATCGTCTTCCGCTTCACCGGCGCGCGGCGCGCGTGCCATCCACCCGCGTTGGTTTGAACCGCTCGGTATCATTGCCCTCATGCTCCTCGATGCCTTCACCATCGCGCTGGCCTTCCGGCTCGCGTACTGGGCGCGCTATACGGCGCAACTCGGCGGCGCGGTCGAGGCGTACAACTTCCAGCGCCTCGATGACTACCGCTTCTACGCGCTCCTGCTCGTTGGCACAATCGTCGTCGCATTCGGCGTCCGCGGCCTCTACCGTCTGCCGCGCGGTACAACGTTTCTGGCCGAGGCGACGACGGCATGGGGCGCGGTGACGGTCGCCAATGCCGCGGTGCTGGTGATCGTCTTCTTGCAGCCGGAGTTCGTCTCCTCCCGCCTCTTCGTTATTTACGCGTGGGGGACGATCCTGCTCCTCGTGACGCTCGAACGGGGCGTCCGCCGGCTGGTACGTGACCAACTCTGGCAGCGCGGCATCGGCGTGGAGCGGACCGTCGTCGTCGGCTCCGGTCCGGCGGCGCAGCGGGTGATGAGTTACCTCGCGACGAACAACGATCTCGGCTTCCATCTCGTCGGTTTCGTTGACGATCTCCCCGTCGGGGAGGATTGGGCGATTGCAACGAGCCGCAGCATCATGCGTCCGCGGCAGTTGGGGGAGAGCGACGCGCTCGCGCGGGTCATCAAGGATGCGGCGATCTCCGAGGTTGTCATCGCCCTGCCGCCCCAGGCGCATGACAGCATCCTGCGCGTTATCACCACCTGCCGGGATGCGGATGTCGGCTTCCAACTGGTGCCGGATGTCTTCGAACTCTCTCTCGGCCGCGTGCAGATCAATGAGTTGAACGGCGTACCACTGATCAGCGTCCGCGCGAGCCGCATTCGGGGATGGAATCTCTGGATCAAGCGCGGCGTGGATATCCTCGGCGCGGCGGCGGCACTCATCGTGATGGCGATCCCGATGCTGCTGATTGCCCTCGCGATCAAACTTGAGCGTCACTCGCCCGGCCCCATCTTCATCAAGCAGACGCGCGTTGGCAAGAATGGCAAGGATTTCACCTGTTACAAATTCCGCTCGATGCACACGAACGCGGAGGAGATGAACGACCTTGTCCTGCCCAACGGCAACGGCGATATCCGGCTCCGCAAACACAAGGAGGACCCGCGCCGCACGCGTGTTGGGCGGTTGATCCGCCCGACGAGCCTCGATGAGTTGCCGCAGTTGGTCAATGTCCTGATCGGCAAGATGAGCCTCGTTGGCCCGCGTCCGCAGGTGCGGGCCGAGGTGAATCACTATGAGCCGTGGCATCATCAGCGGCTCGCCGTCACGCCCGGCATCACCGGACTCTGGCAGGTCTCCGGCCGCAGTGACCTGACCTTCGAGGAGATGGTGCGCCTCGATATTTACTACGCCGAAAATTGGTCCGTTCGCCTCGATCTCGAAATCCTCCTCCGCACCCCCCGCGCCGTCCTCAGTATGCGTGGAGCGTATTAAGGTAGGACTGAGGACTGAGGACTGAGGACTGAGCAGACCGCGTCAGGTCCGCGATGATTGGCGAGAGATGAGAATGAGGGCTGCATGGTAAAGGACGGACGTTCGGATCAAGGCCTCTCAGTCCTCAGTCCTCAGTCCTCAGTCCTACCTCGTATCGCGCTAGCGCACGATTATCTCAATCAAAACGGCGGCGCGGAGCGTGTCGTCGAGCAGTTGCACATGCTTTTTCCTGATGCGCCAGTCTATACAAGCATCTATGACCGGGAGCGGATGCCGGACGCGTATCGGCAGTGGGACGTTCACCCGTCGCTCATGCAGCATTTGCCGGGGGTGATGCGGCATCATCAGCCGTATTTGCCGCTCTATCCGCTGGCGATGGCGCGTTTCAATCTCAATAGCTTTCCACTTGTCGTCAGTTCGTCGAGCGCCTTCGGGAAGGGGGTGCGGGTGGCGCCCGGCGCGCTCCATGTCTGCTACTGCCACGCGCCAATGCGGTTCGCGTGGAACTACGGGGCGTACGCCGCGCGGGAGGGGTTTGGGCGCGCAGTGGACCTCGGCATCCGCCCGCTGCTCGCCGCGCTCCGCCGCTGGGATCGCGCGACATCACGACGCGTAGATCACTTCATCGCCAACTCGCGGACGGTCGCGGTGCGGATCGCCCGCATCTATGGCCGGGACGCGACGGTCATCTATCCGCCGGTCGAGACGGATCGCTACGCCCCACCACCGGGCACACCGGAAGAACCGGAGCCGTTTTTCTTCCTCGTCTCCCGCCTTGTGCCGTACAAAAGGATTGACCTCGCCATCCGCGCCGCGAACGCGCTCGGCGTCCGGCTGGAGATCGCCAGCACTGGACGGGATCGGGAGGCGCTCGAAGCGATCGCCGGGCCGACCGTCCGCTTCCTCGGCTGGATCTCCGATGAGGAGAAACGTGAGAAATACGCCCGCTGCACCGCGACGCTCTTCCCTGCCGAGGATGACTTCGGTATTGCCCAATTGGAGGCAATGGCGGCGGGGCGACCCGTCGTCGGTTATGGCCGGGGCGGTTCGGCGGAATCGGTACGCGATGGCGTGACGGGCGTCTTGTTCCCGGAGCAAACCGTCGAGGCGATGATAGACGCGATGCGCCGTGTGCAACGGCAGCCGTGGGATCGCGCGGCGATCATCGCTCATGCTCGCCGTTTCGATGCCGCCGTCTTCCGCACGCGTATGCAGGATTTTCTCGTAGATGCATGGGAGCGGCATACGAAGAGAGAAGAGAACAATGAAGGGAGTCCAAATTGAGGCTGCTCATCCTCGGTGGCACGCTCTTTCTCGGTCGGCATCTGACCCAGGCCGCGCTGGAGCGGGGGCACGCTGTCACGCTCTTCAATCGCGGGCAGCACAACACCGATCTCTTTCCGCAGGCTGAGAAACTGCGTGGCGACCGCGACGGTGATCTGACCGCGCTCGAAGGTAGGCGATGGGATGCGGCGATTGACGTGCATGGTCGCGTGCCGCGTATCGTCCGCGCATCTGCCGCCTTGCTCGCGCCTGCGGTCGGTCATTACACGTTCATCTCCACCACGTCGGTCTACGGCGATCAAAGTATCCCCACTATGGACGAGCATGCACCCCTCGCGACGATCGCCGATCCGACGATTGAGGACCCGACCGGGCCGAACTACGGGCCGCTCAAGGCGCTCTCTGAGCAGGCCGTGGCGGAGGAGCTGCCGGGCCGCGCATTGATTGTGCGCCCTGGCCTGATCGTCGGCCCGTACGACCCGACGAACCGCTTCACCTACTGGCCGCGTCGCGTCGCGCAGGGCGGCGACGTACTGGCGCCGGACGGGCCGGAGCATCCCGCCCGCTTCATTGACGCGCGCGATCTGGCGGCATGGACGATCCTGATGATTGAGTCCGGCGCGACGGGCATCTACAACGCGCGCGGCCCGAACGAAACCCTGACCTTCGGAGAACTGCTCGCGACCTGCAAAAGCATCTCCGGCAGCGATGCCCGCTTCGTCTGGGCGAACGAGCAATTACTGCTCGATGCCGGGGTCAGGCCATACACGGAACTACCGCTCTGGATACCGAATCTGCCGGAGCGGGCGGGCTTCTATTCGATCAACTCCGGCAAAGCCATCGCCGCCGGGCTGACCTTTCGCCCCGTCGCGGAAACGATCCGCGCTACCCTCGCCTGGGACGCGACCCAACCGCCGGACGCCCCGCGCCCATGCGGCCTCCGCCCCGAACGCGAGCGCGAACTCTTAGAGCCTGTTATGAACTGTGGGTCGTCGCGGTAGACTGATGTGTATGAACACCAAGCGCAAGCCCTATCCCTCCGATGTCAGCGACGACGAATGGGGATTCGTCCTCCCCTACCTCACGCTGATGCGCCTCGACGCCCCGCAACGCGACCACGATCTGCGCGCCGTCTTCAATGCTTTGCGTTGGATTGTGCGTGCAGGCGCGGAGTGGCGGATGCTGCCGCACGACTTCCCGCCCTGGGAGGCGGTCTTCCAGCAGAGCCAGCGCTGGCTCAAGAGCGGTGCCTTCACCGCCATTGTCCATGACCTGCGCATCCTCCTGCGTCTCGCCGCCGGACATACCGCTGAACCGACGGCGACGATCCTCGACAGCCGCACGCTGCAATCGAGCGCCGAGAGTGGCGCGCGGGCGGGCTACGACGGCGCCAAGCGCAAGCGCGGCAGCAAAGTCCATCTCGCCGTAGACACGCTCGGGCATTTGCTCGCCTTGCACGTCACCCCCGCGAACGCCCAGGATCGGGCCCAGGTGGCGACGCTCGCGGCGGCGGTGCAGGCAGAGACGGGCGAGCACGTCACGCTGGCGTATGTCGATCAAGGCTACACCGGCGACCAGCCCATTGCCGACGCCGAGGCGCACGGGATCGCGCTCGAAGTGGTCAAGTTGCCCGACGCCAAGCACGGCTTCGTCCTCCTGCCCCGCCGCTGGGTGGTGGAGCGCAGTTTCGCCTGGATGAGTCGCTTTCGACGGTTGGTACGCGATTACGAGCGTTTGCCGGAAACGCTGGTGGGACTGCCTCTCGTCGCCGTCACTTCCCTGATGTTACAGCAGGCGTTCCCACCGACCGATAGTTCATAACAGGCTCTAGATAGAAATTCTCGCCGCGCCGTGCCGCCCGCGTCGCGTACTTCACCGCGTAGATTGCATAGGTAGACGCACCACTCATTCTTCCCTCAAACGGGTGGCGGCAGGCTTTAGCCTGCCGA
>JAICJW010000594.1 GCA_025928215.1 Chloroflexia bacterium
GCCAGGCCGAGCTCGATGCGATGCTGGGGGAACTCAAGCGGAAATGGAAGAAAACGGAGGGCGGCACCCACGCAGCCAACGTTTAACGAATCACTCACCCGATCCTGTTCCGGGGTCACTCCCGGCCGGCAGTCCCGTGTTGGCCGGCCGGGAGCCCTGAACGGACGAAAGTAGAACCGACAACCGAGAGGCAACTATGAACCTGAGCATCGGACACGACGTTGACCAAATCCCCCCGCTGGCGGATCGATTCCGGGTTAGCCAAATCAGGGGCAGCACGCGGCACTATGTGGGGTCCGCCCCGCACCTGTCGCCATCTCAGCAATCGGCGATTAACTGCCTTGAAAAGATCATCACAAAAGAGCGCGATCGCGCCGCCGACGCCGGCAAGGGCGCAGCGCGGGAGAAGGCCGAGGGCATGATCGGCGCATGCATCGCGTTGCAGATGGATATCGCCGCCGGCCGTCTCACCCCCGCCGACCTTGCCGCGATGATGACCGCGCCCGCGACCGGGCGCACCGTCCGCGATTCCTTACCGCTCAATTTGGCGGCCGTTTCCACGAACCAGCGCCAGCAGGAAGGTATCACCGCCGACGCCAAGGCAGCGGCCAAAGTCAAGGCCGGAAAAGCGTGGGATGCGATGAGCACCAGCGCGAAATTCCGCAGCGGGTATACGAGCAAAGAAATGTACGTCGGTATCGGGTGGTGCCGCCACCTGTAACTCAACTGCATGCGCCGCGGTGCGGGAACTGGTCATAGCCCGCGCCCGGCCATGCGGAAGGGGAGAACGATATAGTTAGAACGAGCGTAGTAAAGACAACCAACCGAAGGAACTGATATGCGATGTTTGGATATGAGCACCGGCGATGTATGGCTACTCCGCGATGACGGGATGCCGGCGGACCTGCGCCCCACGTTCCAATTCTACTTCCCCTCCGCGTATTTCGTCGCGCTGGGCTGGACGATGTACACGGAAGCCGAGGGGTTGGAGAAGTCAGACCCCGCCAAGGTTTTGCCGAAGCTGGTTGAGTGCATCCGCCTGCGCCTCGCCGGCTGGCGCAACGTCCGCACCACCGATCCGGCCGTCGCCGCGATCTTCGGTGTCACGCTCCCCGATGACGGCACGCCGGCCGAACTGCCCTACAAGTCGGAACTGATTCACGCCGCGCTCGACATCGACGCGATTTGGGAACTGGCCCGCCGGTGGATCACGGCGATGCGCAAGCGCGAGTTGGAATTATTGCAGCCCGCGACCCCCGCGACCTGAAACCGTCATGGCCGTTATCACCACAGTCAGCCTCGATGAAAAGCAGATCGCGAACCTGCGCAATCTGCTGTCCCCCGCACAGGCGCGGCAGGCGCAATACCAGGCCGTGCTGCGCACTTCAAAGAGCATTGCGGCCGAGGCGCGGCGGACGGCCAAAACGCTATCCACCCTCAAGGCCAGCGCGATCAATGACCGGATCATTGGTCGCATGCTCAAGACGGACCCGCCCACGGCGGAGCTGCGCGTATCGGGCAAGTCCATCCCGCTCATCAACTATCCTTCCCGATTCACGAAGCGCGGCGGCATGAGCGCGACGACGGCGCCAAAC
>JAICJW010000017.1 GCA_025928215.1 Chloroflexia bacterium
CGGCGTACGTGCAGCAGGGGATGGCGAACGGGGGCTGGGCCTGCGTCAGCCTGGCGGCGTACAACGCATCGGGGGCGTCGCCATGGACGTCGGCGACCGCCACCGGCTGGGTCTGTGGGCAGGCGGGGCCGTAGCGGGGGGCGGGGCAAATCCGCTACCGCCGAGAACCGCGGCCCGCCGGTCGCATCAGGGGACCGGGGTCGGTGGCAGCGCACTCGCCGGGGCGGGCGGTGGGATCGGTCGAGGCACGGGCGGGCCGACCAACCTCGGCGCACGCTCCGCGGGACCGTCGAACGACTGAATCTTCACGGCCACATCAGTACTGAGATTTGTGAGCGAGACCGAAATGACGCCGTTCGATGGTATCTGATTGGTCGTTGAGAGCACCGTGCCGGTTGAGGTGTTCCACACCTCGATTGTGTAGGTGTCGGTATTCAGCAGATTACCGATGCTAATCGTCGGGGAAATTGCCGTGGGAACCGCCGGGTTCGACCAGATATGGGTGCGATTTTGCACCCACAGATACGCTGCCTTCGCATCCGCTCGCCGCATGGCATACACGCGTGCCGCGCTATCGGTCGCGCTTACCGTCTCGCCCGTGTAGTTGATGGCAGCAGCATCGGCTGGCGTCATGAGATACGTGAAATTGCCGCCATCATAATCTACCCCGGTGAAGAAGGCGGCGGCGCTCTTGGTTGAGGCAAATTTGGCATTGGTTGCCGTGGCATCTTCCTGATACCACCACCACTCCACAGGATTACTACCTAGTGGAGAAAAGAGCCCGGCCCATACCTTGTTGTGCAGAAACCGGCTCCCCGCCTCTCCCGCATTCCCGACCGTGCCGTCCGTCCCGATGCCAATCTCCCCCCAAACCCAGGGTTTGGGCGGACCCGTCCAGAGCGTCCCGTCGCCAATGCCGGGATCGTAACAGATCGGACTCCCGGTTGTGTTCCCGCTCAACCCGACTGAACGCAAACACCACGCGAAGCGGTAGATGAAATTCACCTCGTCGTTCGTCAGCGACGCGGGATAGCGATTGTCGAGGTAATCGTGGTAGTTCGCCAGGTCAACGCTACCCGAAGACCAGAATGCCGGGCTTGTGGCGCCCGAGTTTTGCGAATCCGTGCGGAGGTGATGGTAGGGATCCGTCGCCGCCTGGTATGCGCCATAGGCTTGGAAAAAGGCGTAAATGTTCGAACCGGGGACGATATGCCCCATCTCGTTGAAGAGTTCCCAGTCCAGGATCGCCGGAGAGTATCCCCATCGTGCTACGCGATAGCGGAAATTGCGCTCCCAACTCTTCAATACCCAGGCATTCGCCCAATCGGCGTCCGAACTCTGGGCGATGTTGATCGGCCAGGTGAACCAGGGGCCGGAGCAGGAGCACGCCTGGATCTCTACGCCGTTGGCCTCTGCCGACTCAATAATCTTGTCATACTCATAGTCGGCCCATGGGTTCATGAACGTGCCAATCGGTCGCGGGAGCGACGGGTTCGCGTTCGGATCGTTCCCGGGGTTGTCCTTAAAAAAGTGCCGTTCGAAATCGGGGTCTGAGACAATGTTGTAGGCGACGCTCCCGCTCGTATTTGTCGGGCCGAACGCGACATCATCAATGTAGACACTTCCCGTTCCCGCCGATTGGAGGAGATTGACGGCAACGGTAGAGACGTTCGGCGTGAAGGTGGTGGAATACTGCGTCCAGCCGGTCGTGCCGGCGACGCCGGAGATCTGCCCGAGGATGTTGCCGCTGTTGAAGCTCATCCCATCGCGCACGACGACCTGCGCCTGCCCGCCACTCACCGCATCGGTCTTGATCCAGACGGTCAGCATATGCGGTTTGGTCGGTTCCGTCACCGCGAGTCGCTGATACCACCCGTGACCAACCGTGGGTTTCGCCGAGCGCAATCCGCTATGGACGTTCGCCGTGTTGATCTCCACGCCCTGTGCCGCACCATAAACCGAATTCTGATCAATCCACACCGGTTGCGATGCGCCCTCCACGCTCAGGGCAAAGTCACTCTGGTCCCAGATACGCGTTAAATTCACCCCGTTCTGACCAAAGGTCGTGAAGGCTTTCTCGTAGTCGAAGGAGCGTGCCACATTATCGGTCCACCACTGCCGGCCCGCGCCGATGGGGATGTACGGCGCCCCGTTTTCGTACGCCATGAAGCGTGAGTCCTTGGGGCTGATCCCCACGAACCCCGGACGGGACGAGGTGTTCACGGGGAAGCTGAGTGCGCCCGATGCGGGATAACGCCCCGTTCCTGATCCGTCCTGCGCCGTGAGATAGTACTGATACGTTCCCAGTTCCTCCGGTGTGAAGCGCACATGCCAGCGGCCGTTATCTTTTGCCCCTAAGACCTCACCCCCCTCGGCGCTGAAGTTGCTGTCTTTGACGCGCGTATAATCCACCATCCAGAAGGCGGGCAGGGTGATCGCCTTGTTCGAAGGCGAGACGAGGTGCATATCAACGCTCACGCCATCTATCCCGAACCAATTCATCGTTGGGGGATTTGTGGCCGGTGTATCGCTTGCGTCGTAAAAATAATACGGGTTTGCGTATGTCTTAGAAAGATCGAAAACCCACTCTGCTCTGGCGAATTTCACGGATGGAGGGATCAATGCCACCACATTTTGCGGCTGCGGCCCATTGCTCGCGGTCGGAGCGATGCCCTCGGTTGGGCTATCCGCCGTGGGGAGGGAGACGGGGCTCGTAGATGACGTCGTGCAACTGGCGAACACCGTTACGCTCGCAATACAGGTGCAAATGAGCAAGCGAAGCCAGCGTATCAGATTGCCGTTCTCCAGCGCGCCTGACCATCGCATCTTCGAATAAAGGCGATGGACACGCATTTCCTCACTCCTTCTCGCCGCAGTGATCGCGCAATGGAAACTCGTCCCTCGATCATAGCAGACCTAAGCAAGAAGGCCGTCAGACAAATCTTTTATATTAAAAATGAATTACTATTACGTATGAAACATACTGTGGCCGCTTTCAGTCTCCGCTACATTCCATGCCCCGCCTTGTTTTGGGATTATCGTTGATGCCTCTCCTTCTCGCGTAGCGCTCCGGCGTTTCAGTCGAAGTTGTCAGGTTGCAAGCGCGAAATCCATGCCCCATGGACCGCTCGGCAGGCGACAATCGAGTCACGGTAGGTGCTTCGGTGGTCCAATTTCGCGATGTGTGCCGCATGGCCGACGGGGCGGCAGATGGGTTCAAGCCGCGTTCCGGGGTGCCGCGAAGGCGCAGGCAGCTCATCATTCTGGGGAAGCGTGGATCGTCGTGTGATTCATGCGCTCGATACGGGGAGGTTAAGAACGTGGCAAGAATCGGCGTGATTGGGTGTGGGTATGTCGGGTTGAGCACGGCGGTACTGTTCGCGAATCTCGGCAATCAGGTGGTTGGCGTTGACGTTGACCACGCGAAGGTGGCTCAGATGCAAAACGGTCTTTGCCCCGTCTTCGAGCCAGGTCTCAGTGAATTGCTGGAACGGAACGTGAACGCGAAGCGACTGCAGTTCACCACGGATTACGCGGTGGCGGTATCCGATGCGGACTTTGTCTTTATCTGCGTCAATACGCCAATGGGGCCGAATGGCGGCGCGGACATGCGCTACGTCCGGCAGGCGGCGCGCGGCATCGGGCGTGTGCTCGCGCCCGATCGCCTGACCGTCGTCGTGAACAAGAGCACGATGCCGATCGGCAGCGGCGATATGATCCATGCGCTATTGACTGACGAGGCTGCTGACAGCACGCGTATCGCAGTCGTCTCGAACCCGGAATTTCTGCGCGAGGGATCGGCCGTCCACGACATGCTTCACCCCGATCGGATCGTGCTTGGTGCGGCTGATCGTGCCGCCGCGGAGGCAGTCGCGGAACTGTATAAGTCCTTCGCTGCACCGCTGCTCATTACCGACCGGCGAACGGCGGAAATGATCAAGTATGCGTCCAACGCATTTCTCGCCGCCCGCATCTCATTCATTAACGAGGTCGCGCATATCTGCGACGTGCTCGGCGCCGATGTCCGGCAGGTGGCGGAGGGAATGGGGCTGGACAAGCGGATCGGCCCGCACTTCCTCAATGCCGGGATCGGCTTCGGCGGTTCCTGCTTCCCCAAGGACGTTATGGCGTTGGAATTCATGGCCGAGGAAGCGAATTGCCACCCGCAGCTCCTCCACGCGGTGCTGGATATCAACCGCGACAGTCGGCGAAGCTTCATTCGCAAGTTAAACAAGATGCTCGGCGCGTTAGAAGGGGCCACGATTGCGCTCTGGGGGCTGGCATTCAAACCGGATACGGACGACCTGCGTGAGGCGCCATCGCTTGAGATTATCCGGGATTTATTGATGCGCGGTGCGATCGTCCGTGCTTACGATCCCGTGGCGATGGAGGGTACGCGGGCGCTCTTCCCGACCGTCACGTTCTGCGCCGATCCTTACGAGGCGGCAACGGGTGCCGACGCCGTGACACTGATCACCGATTGGAATGAATTCAAGGGCCTGGATCTCGAGCGGGTACGGGAGAGCATGCATCGCCCGACGTTCCTGGATGGCCGCAATCTTTACGACCCGCACGAAATTGCGGCCCTCGGCTTTACGTACTGTGGTGTTGGTGTGCCGTCGTATCCTGCCGCATCTCTCCCCACTTCGCAGCTGTCGCGGTTCGTCGCCGATTAACTCATCGCCAGGCCGGTACGCCTGGCGATCGTCGCGTGCGCGTGCGGCGTCGCGGATTCGGCGGCACGACATTGGGCGGATATCGCGTTTTCATCTCCGCGGACCTGCCACAGCGGGTCTGACGACGTTGTCAGTCCTTCCCGGCGGGAAGGAACGTTGCCTGTCACCGCCCGACGATACACTGCAAGCGAACAACCGGATCATGCACACCATTGCTTGTATAGGAGTGTATATGACCCTTCCGCTGCGCCCCGCAATCGGGCGCGCCGACCGATCAGACTCCGTGGCTCTCTGGCCTCTGCTCAGCCTCCTCTGCTTGCCGCTCGCCGCGCTGGCCGGGATGAGCGCCACGCGTAGCCTCACCCTTGTGATCCTGGGTGTTGGCGGGATGGCAGTTTTCGCCCTTGGGGTGCTTTCCCCTCCGGCGGCAATCGCCGGGTTGATCCTTGCGGCGGGTTTCGCGCGGGTGCAATTGGGCACCGGTACGGGCAGCCCGCTCGTTGCCAGCCTGCTGGTTGCCCTGGCGATCACCGCTGCCTGGATCCTTCGCATGATTTTCGGGCGCAACCTCCGTATCGTGAATAGCCCCGTGACCTTTCCGCTCATCGCCTTCGTGACGATGAATGTCCTCTCGCTGATCTGGAGTCGCGCCACGCTGGACCCGCGTATCTTCGTGCCACCCACGTTCATCCGGGTGCAGGTCGCGGCGCTCATGGTCGTCGTGCTCTCCGCGGCCGCCGTACTGATGGTCGGAAGCACCGTCCGACGGCATTACTGGCTCAAGTGGTATCTCGGCATCCTCTTCGTGATCGGCGTGCTGCACGAGGCGCTCATTGTCGTGCATGGGCCGGACCATCTTGTCATGGGCCGCGGGCTGATCCCGATGTGGTGTATCTGTCTCGCGGCCGGGCAGGCGGTGATCAATACCCGACTCCCCGCATGGGCACGGATCGGTATGATCGCCATCAGCATATTCTGCTTCTACGGGCTTCTCACGCATCAGGACTGGATTTCCGGCTGGCTGCCCGCCGCGCTCTCTGTCCTGATCGTATTCCTCTTGCGGGGGCGGGCGACCGCTGCCGTTACGCTCATCGTCGCGTCCTGCCTCCTCGTCGTGCTCTGGGGCACGATATACCAGATTTTCACCGTGGATAAGGTCCAGCAGGGAACGCTCGGTGGCGACACGAAGCGGACGGCGCTCTGGGAGCGGACGCTGGCAACAATCGCTCCTTCTCCATGGCTCGGCAGTGGCCCCGCCGGCTATGCCCTGGCCGAGGTGCAGTTCTATCCCAACCAGGCGCTCTCGGCGCACAGCAATTATATTGATGTCATCGCCGAGTCCGGCGTCATCGGCCTGACGTTCTTCGTCTGGTTCCTCGGCGCCACGCTGTGTGTCGGCTACCGGGCGCAACGCCGACTGCGCCGCACGGGCGACGCCTTCGGCGGCGCGGTCGCGGTGGGCGCACTTGGTGGGGTGGTGGGAATCATCCTCGCGATGGCGCTGGGAGACTGGGTGATTCCGTTCGTATACAACCAGACGATCGCGGGATTCGACTATACCATTGAGACGTGGCTCGGTATCGGGATGCTTGTGGCGCTCGATGCGATCAGTCGCGCGCCAGCGGCGGAGGCGGTATGACCGACACGGCGTGCCCGCTCTCCGTCATTATCGTCAGTTGGAACACGCGCGACCTGCTGGCGAGTTGCCTCGACTCGCTTGCCGCGCCAGGGGGGGCGCCGGACGGTACCGAGGTGGTCGTCATTGACAACGCGAGCACGGATGATAGCGTCGCGTATGTCCGCACGCGGTATCCATGGGTGATTCTCGTTGAGCGCCCCGCCAATGGCGGCTTCGCGGCAGCGACGAACGATGGCCTCGCTCGCGCGCATGGAGCGCATCTCCTGCTCCTCAATAGCGATGCCCGGGTGCAACCCGGTGCCCTGGCGGCGATGATGGAATATCTCGAATGCCACCCACGCGCGGGCGCTGTCGGCGCCGATGTCCGCAACCCGGACGGTTCCCCGCAGCCGTGTGCGGGCTTGGCGCCTTCTCTCTTTTCCGAGACATGCAGTGTCCTCGGATTGGATAAGAAGGTTCGTGTACTGACAGAACGACGACGATTCGCGTCCCCCGCGGGAACGCACCTTGTGCGCGATTGGGTGCTCGGTGCCGCGCTCATGGTGCGCCGCGCGGTTTATGAGACGGTCGGGCCACTCGATGCCGGGTACTTTATGTACTCAGAAGAGGTTGACTGGTGCACCCGGATTCGGGCTTGTGGTTGGCAGGTCGGAATGCTGGTCGGTGCGCGCGTGTGCCACGACGGCGGCGGGAGCACGCGACGGACGAGCGATCAGATGCGCCCGGCGCTCTTCCGCAGCAAGATTCGCTACCTGTCCCTCCACCGAGGAGAACGATCGGCGCGGATATTCCGCATAATCGTGCGTGCGGTCGCCGGTCTGCATGTGATACAGGCACGATGCAAGGGATTGCATGCCCAAGGGGAGGTAACGTCGTGGCGCACCGTTCGCCGGTCGCTCTAAAGGCGGGCCGTTATGCCGGCACAATCTTTATCGCGCTGATGCTCGCATACGCCTATGTCCTCCCACGCTGGGCGGACTGGAATCAGAACTCACGCTACGATCTGACACGCGCGCTGGTGGAGCATCGCACCGTCGTGATTGACCGGTATGCAGCGAACACGGGGGATTATGCCACGGTCAATGGCCGGATTGTTTCGGACAAAGCGCCGGGGCTTTCGCTGCTCGCCGTGCCGCCCTACATGCTCTATCGGCTGGCCTCGCATCTGCGCCCCATTCACGATCTGACGGATCGCGTCGCGCATCGTGGCGCCTTCGCCGCCACACTGAACCCGGACGGCACCGGCCTGACGGACGATAAGGCGGAGGCAGCACTCGCGCTCGCGTTCGTGACGCTGCTTTGCGTGGCGGTGCCCGCGTCGCTGCTGGGCGTGCTGCTCGCCGGGCTGTTCCGCCGTTTCAGCCCGTATGAGGGCGCGAACGCGGTCGTCGCGATCGTTCTCATGCTGGCGACGCCACTGGCGGCATATGGGAACGCATTCTACGGGCATGTTCCGGCTGCAATGTTGCTGTTCACCGCCTTCGCGCTCCTCATCACCGCCAACGGTACCCTGCGCCGATCCCGGCTGGTGATGCTTGGCGCGCTGTTCGGTGCGACATTGCTCATGGAATATCCGGCGGCGTTGATCGTTGCAGCACTCGGCTGCTGGACACTCGCCCTCCTCTGGCAACACCGACAATGGGCGGGCGTTGGTTGGCTCGCGCTCGGTGGCGCGCCGTTTCTTGCGCTGCTCGCCCTCTATGACCGCGCGGCATACGGTACGCCACTGCCGACGGGATATGAGCATTCCACGCTCTGGCAGGATCGCCATAGCGAGGGCTTTCTCAGCCTGACATACCCGAAGGCGGGCGCGCTGTGGGGTATCACCTTTGGGGACTTCCGCGGTCTCTTCTTTCTCGCGCCCGTGTTGCTTCTCGTCGTCCCTGGATTCGTCGTCTGGTGGCGTGCAGGGCAGGACCGGGCGGCGTGGTGGGCCGCGCTCTCCGCCCTTGTGCTCTTCTTCCTCTTCAATGCCGCGTCGGCGATGTGGTGGGGCGGCTTCGCCGTTGGGCCGCGCTACCTCCTCCCGATGCTGCCGTTCTGTTGCTATCCGATCGGCGCGCTGATCCCGGTCTTCGTGCGGCGGTGGCGGATCATGGCCGCGTCGGGGGCGCTGGCCCTGCTCTCCCTGATACAGGTATGGCTGCAACTGCTTGCCGGCCAGGAGTATCCACCCGATACCTTCCGTCATCCACTGGCTGACTATGTCTGGCCGCATCTGGCTGCTGGCGACATCGCACGCAATCTCGGCATGGCCGCGGGCCTTCGCGGCCTCTCGAGTCTCGTCCCCCTCATCGGTGCTTTCACGCTGCTCGGTGGCTGGAGTTTGATGCGGCATCGCGTGGAAATGCGGCAGAAGATGGAAGGAATGAGGATTGAGGCGCACTATGTCCGCTCGTGATGTAGCCGTCCGTTCGGTCCCGCTCCCTGGTGTGGCAACATGGCGCTTCCCGGCGCTGATCGGTGCCGTCGTCCTCACCGCGACCGCGCTTCCCTACCTGGTAGGAAGTGGCTTCGCGGGGGACGGTCGCCGATTCATGGGGATCGCCTTCGACGTCCCGGATACCGCACAATACTTCGCCTGGATGCGCGCGTTCGCCCATTCCAATACCCTGCTCATTGCCAACCCGCTCACGCCGGAACCGAATCGCGCGGCGTTCTTCAACGTGCTCTGGTTCTCGCTCGGGCATCTTGGCCGGCTCCTGCATGCGGAACCCACCGTGGTGTATCAGGGATTCCGCTGGCTGGCAGGCGGGGGATTCCTCGCAATGCTCTGGGTGATCTGTGGCACGTTCTGCTCGCCCGGAGCGGAGCGGCGGCTTGCCTGGCTCCTCGCCACCGTGGGTGGGGGTTTTGGCTGGTTCTGGATTATCGTGAAGTACACGTTGCATCGTCCCGTCCCGCCACTGGACGTCTATATTGCGGAACCCAACACGCTGTTCTCGCTCATCGCGTTTCCGCACTTGCTCTTCGCGTCCTCACTGCTGATCGGGATTTTTCTCCTCGCGCTACGCGGCTACGAGCGTCGGAGTTGGGCCGCATACGGGGGGGCGGCTGCTCTCGGCCTTCTCCTCGGTTTGACACATGCCTACGACTTGTTGATCGTCTATACCGTGCTTTGCGGGTTTGCTGCCGCCGTTGCTGTGAAGCAACGGACGATTCCGTGGCGCTTGGTCACGGGTGTTGCGATCATTGGCGGTATCTCATCGCCGCCTGCCCTCTACTTCACCTATCTGACACAGCACGACGCAACATGGCGGGGAGTGCTTGCCCAGTACGGCAATGGTGAGGTTTGGACACCGTCCCCGCCGCATCTCGTGATCCTTCTCGGTCCCGTGTTCCTCGTCGCGCTGGTCACACTGCTTGTCCCTGCGGGAAGGCGCGCGCTCTGGCGCGGCCCGGAGCCTGATCTATTGCTGGCGGTCTGGTTTCTCGCGTCGTTCGCGCTCGTGTACCTGCCCACCTCCTATCAGATCAAGATGTTCAATGGTTGGCAGATTCCCGCGGCAATCCTCGCGGCACGCGGTCTTTTTCGGATATTCGTACCACAGGCGTCGCGAGCGGGGGGCGTATTCGCTCGAATCGGTACCCGATGGCCGCTTGCGATGATCGCCGGCGTGGGTCTGGTCGCATTGGCGCTCCCAACGAATCTCTATCTCCTCGCCTGGCGGGGAGACGAATTACACCGGGCCACCGCTCCATACAGCCTCACCGTCGGTGATGTTGATGCATTGCACTGGCTCGATGCGAACGCGCGTGACGGCGATATCGTGTTAGCTTCGCTCACCATTGGGCAATATGTTCCGGGCATGAGCGATGCCCGTCCGGTCCTCGCACACTGGGCACAAACACTGCGCTATTACGAGAAAGACGAGGCCGTCCGCCGCTTTTTCAGTGCCTCCACGACGGAAAGTGAGCGCCAGGCACTCCTTCAAACCTGGCATGTGCGCTATGTCTTTGTTGGCCCCGAAGAGCGGGCGCTCGGTGCGTTCGACCCGCGACAGTCTCCGGGTTACGTCCCGGCGTTCACCAGCGGAGCGACGATCATTTATAGGGTAGACCTGATTGATGCGGAACGAGGCGCCTGATGAGTCATTTGCGTCGAGTAATCACGCCCCGAAAGCTGCTGCTCAATATCAGCATGCTCGGAGCGGTCGTGCTCTCCTCGATAGCGGGAGCGGCGGAGCCGGCAGCGCCAACCGCGACGACGACATGGACACCGGCGACGCAGATCGGGAACAGTCTCTCCGCGTGGTTCCCGGACATCGCGCTCGACCAGGCAGGGACGACGCACATTGTCTGGAATGCGTCGCAGGTTCTGGCGCCAACAACGGCGGGGCAAGGGATGATCGTTGCCTCGCCCGCCTTGCGCGATTACCTGATGTACGAGCGGTTCAGTCCGTCCGATGGTGCGGATAACCCGCCCGCGACAGACATTGGTCTGGCAGGGGGTGGCGAAGCGATTCGCAGTGCCATTCTCGTTGATCGCGCTGGCACGCTTGATGTCCTTTATCGCTCCAGTGAGCATATTTGGTTCATCAAAGCGCCGGTCAATGCCGCAGCGAGCGCGAGCGCCTGGTCCGAGCCGCACTGGATCAGCGGCATGGGCACCGCCTACTATGCCGCGATTGCCCAGGACGCGAGCGGCGATCTTCATGTCCTGTATACAGAGAACACGCCCGTTGATGTGGATAAGGGGAACCCCCCGGCGCTCAGGCAGAGCCTCTTCTATCGCCGCTCCAGCGATGACGGGGCAACCTGGTCCGCGCCCGTCCGACTCTCGAACCCCTCATCACTGCGTGGTACGACGCGCCCACAGATTCATATCAAAGGCTCAACCCTTATGGTGGCGTGGGACGAGGGGTACGACAACATTAATGCCGTCGGCGATCCGACTCAGGGTGTCCTGCGACGTTCGACTGACGGCGGGAGAACGTGGCAGCCAGTTCAGACGATTACCGACGCAGGTGTACCGATTGAGCAGCTGACGTTTGCCTTTGGCACAGAGCATCATGCCTTGATCGTGTGGCGTCAGACGACCAAAGACATCATCCGGTTCAGTACGTCCGATACCGATGGAGCGGAATGGAGCACTCCCACCACGATACCGAATATCGTTGCGCGGCATTATTACGAGAAGCATCAATTCGACCGATATGCCCTTGCGGCTGACAGTGCGGGGCGGTTTCATCTGTTCGCGGTCGGACAGGTAGATTCGCCGGATCACGTTGCCCTTTTCCATCTGGAGATGCGCGATGGGGCATGGTCCGCACCGCAGACGCTCTACAATGGCGTCGGATACCCCGAATATCCTGGTGTCGCGACGGACGGTGGCAATCGCTTCGTCGTCTCATTCTTCGTCCGTGACACCTTGTTCGACGTGGGGAATTACCGTGTCTGGTGGGCGAATGGGTTGGCGGATGCTGCTCCTGTTGCGAGGCAAGCGGTGCCGACAGTTGTTCCCACCCCAATCTCTGCTCCGACCATAATTGCGCGGCAGGTTAGTCCAAATGCAACGCTTCCAGCAGGTTCAGTGCCGCCCGACGAGCGTGCCCGCATTGACCGCCCGCCGGATGTCGTTTCATTCGGCGAGGGAGTGCTTGCCGTTACCGGAATAGTTGGCATTGTTGTCGCGATGCAGCTCTGGCGTCTTCGTCGCTCCTGAAAGTCGTGAGGGGAAACATCGGTTGCTATCGCATCCATCGGCTGTATCGGGCGTGAGGGAATAGGGCGGATACGATTAGGTGGAGGCACATGAGGGGATTTTCTTATGACTAAGCGGCAGGGATACGAACAGGATACATCTGATGATTCCCTCATGCTGTCAAACATACTGCGAGCGGTACGCCGCTGGTGGTGGTTGCTTCTCTTGGCAACGGCGGTCGCGGGTGGTGTGGCAATCCGTTCCGCCGCTCACACGCCACGAAATTACCGCACGGAAACGACGATTCTCGTCGGCCGTATCGCGCAGCAAGCCAATCCTGATGCGAATGCGTTCACCCTGCTCGACCGCCTGACCTCATTCTACGCGAATGTCGCCACACGCGAGCCGGTGCTTGATGCCGCCGCAAAATCGGTTTCGCCGCCAACGACGGCAGCGGCGATCGCTCCCCGTGTTCAGGCACGCGCCATCACCGGCACGCAGTTCATCGAGGTGACGTATCTCGATCCTGACCCACGACGGGCGGCGGATATCGCCAACGCCATCGCATCCGCGCTGATCAAACAAAGCCCTACCCCGGATGGATCACAGACCGCCGAGCAGGCGAAGTTCACGCAGGGCCAACTTCTCGACCTTCAGACGAAAATCACGGACTCGCAAACACAGATCAAGAAGCTTGAAGATGATATCGCCCAATCATCGAGCGCCGCTGAGATCGCGGACGCACGAAGCAAGGAGAAGGAGCTGCAGGCGGAGGTGGATGGCTGGCGCACCAACTACACAAATCTCCTTATTCAGGCGCAGCCGAGTGCCCTCAACTTTCTCTCCATCGTTGAACCCGCAGCGATCCCTTCGTCCCCGGTCAGCGCCTCACGAACGCTCGTGATCGGCATGGGGGGGATTCTCGGACTCGGGCTCGCATTTGGCGGGGTGCTGCTGATCGAATATCTCGATGATACGTTGCGCAGACCGCAGGATGTCAAACAGCAGACGCATCTGCCATTGCTTGCAACTATGACGCGCAAGCGCCGCCAGCGTTGGGAGTCGGCGCCATTCAGCGCCTTGCGTAATATATTGCTCGATACCACGCCAGCCGTGCCGCTCCGACTACTCGTCACCGCGCCGCGCCGCCACAATGGCGTTACCTATACGGCGGTTGGCCTCGCTGAGGCATTTACACGGGCGGGGCGGCGTGTCGTGCTCGTTGACGGGAACTTCGTTGCACCAACGGTGCATGCAAGCTTTGATGTACCGATGCGCCCCGGCTTTGCCGATGTAATCGCCGATGCGGCGAGTGCTGGCCGTGCGCTTACGACATCGCCGCGCGGGATTAAAAATCTGATCGTCCTTCCTACCGGAGATACATCCGGTTCGGACGATGCGCTCGGTCGGCCGGGACTCTCGGCGGCCCTCGACGCAATCGTCGCCGAAGCGTGCCCGGACGTTCTCATCGTTGATGGCGGAGCGCTCACCGATGCGACACGGACCTCGCGGTTGCTCGCGCACTATCTTTCGCACACGGTACTCGTTGTTACCGGACAGACCCGTGGTCGCACGCTCCGTTCGATCGCCACGACTCTCACGACAAGTGGAACAGAGGTGGTTGGTGTCGTCTTTAATCAGTCTGTTCGATCCCGCCGTACGAGCAACCCATCGAAAGGGAGAGCCAGGCGTCTTCCCAAGGCCGTGATGGCAAGAATGCTGAACTATTTCGGGTTCGGCCTGTCGAAGAAGAATCCGAAGGCGACAGGCTACGCATATCCACCCGGCTCCCTGGCTTCGATGGCCCCGCCCCCTGGGTCAACCGATATCCTTGTGGAGGACTGAATGACGATGCGCATTCTCATACTCGCGCAAGTGCTGCCGTACCCGCCGGACAGCGGCCCGAAAGTCAAGACCTATGGTTCGGTACGCGCGCTTGCGGCGCTGCACGATGTGACGGTCCTCGCATTTAGCCGGTCGGATGCCGAGGACAGATGCGCCCGCCAATTGGCGGCACAGTGCGGCTGTACCGTGCATACCGTGCCATTACGTCGTGGGCGGCGGCATGACCTGCTGGCTGCTGGATATGCCTTGCTGACCGGGCAATCGTTCATCCTCGCGCGGGACCGGCGGCGCGCGATGCACCAAATGGTACATCGCCTGCTCAATGCGCAGCCGTACGATGTGATCCATGTGGATCAACTCAACATGGCGCAGTATGTCCCGAAGCGATTCGGCGGTCAGGTCGTTTTTGATGCCCACAATGCGGTCTGGACGATCACAGAGCGGATGGCCGCGCATGAAAAGAATTTGCTCCGCCGTATCGCGCTCCATGTGGAGGCGCGCCGTATCCGTTGTGCCGAGCGGCACATTTGCGAGAAGGCGGATATCGTCCTGACAACGACGATGGAAGATCAAACGGCCTTACTCGCCACGAGCCGAAAGCGCTTTTGGGGAGAGATCATCCCCATCGGAGTAGACGTTCCTGCCGAACCGCGGAATCGTGGGACAGCATCCCTCCTGATCCATATCGGTACGATGTTCTACCCGCCAAATGCGGACGCCGTGCGCTGGTTTGTAACGGAGGTTTTTGATCGGGTTCGCGCCGCAGTACCAGATGCGCGGTTCGTCGTCGTTGGCGCTCGCCCACCGGCGGACATCGCCGCGTTCCATAATCCGGCACGCGGCATCGAGGTGCGCGGGTACGTGCCGGATATTGCTCCTCTCCTCGCGGAGGCGGCAGCAACCGTCGTGCCGACGCGTGCCGGGAGTGGCATGCGCGTCAAGATTCTCGAGGCAATGGCGGTGGGGTTGCCGATCGTGACGACGACGGTCGGCGCGGAGGGGATTCGTGTCGTTCCGGACACCCACCTCCTGATCGCGGACGATGCCGCCGCGTTCGCGGATGCGACGGTTCGTCTGCTCTCTGACCCCGCATTGCGGGCACGGTTGCGTAACCAGGCACATGCCCTCGCGGCAGCGTGCTATGACTGGCATGTGACGGGAACGATGCTCTGCTCGCTCTATAGCGGGTTGGATTCCGTCCTCGGCGCCGCGCCGCGCTCCGTCGCTGATAGACCCGTGCCGAGTGCCGCACCCGGTGGCTGAAGAACCTGTCAGCGCACCGTTCGTGCTTTTCATGCCTTATGTAAGATCACCGGATTAGACTATAGATCGCAGGGAAATATTCTTCATTCTTCCGTAGGAGCCAGCACCGTGCGAGTACTCTTCATTGTCCCGTACGTGCCGTCACGTATTCGTGTCCGGCCGTTCGAGTTCATCCGCACGCTGACGCAGCACCACCATGTCGAGGTCGTTTGTCTCGTCTCCAATGACGATGAGGCTGCCGATCTGCCGGCGTTGGAGGCAGTCTGTGCGAGGGTCCATCCCATTCCCCATCCACCGATGCGCGCCATGTTGCAGGCCATCCGGGCGGGGGCGGCGAGCCAGCCATTTCAAGCGGCATACGCGACATCGTCCGGTTTGAAGCGCGCGGTTGAGCGGATAATTACGCATTTCGATGTCGTCCATATCGAGCACCTCCGCGGGGCGGCTACTCCATTTGAGACGGGCGGGGTGCCGGTTGTTTGGGATGCGGTTGACTGCATCTCACTCCTGCTTGCGGAGATGGCGCGTGCGCCTCAGAAGGCGCATGTGCGCGCGATCCGCGCGATAGACGCTTCGCGTATCCGGCGATACGAAGTGCAATTGCTTCAGCGGTTCTCTCACACCGTCGTGACGTCGGCACGGGATGCGGCGGCTCTCTGGGACCTTCGGCCCGATAACGGAACAACGATCACGATCATCCCGAACGGCGTTGATCTGGCGTATTTCCATCCGCAGCCGGTGGATCGTGCTCCGCATAAGGTGATCTTTACGGGGAAAATGTCCTACCATGCCAATCACGCGGCAGTGCTTTCTTTCGTGACACATGTCTGGCCTACGATCCTTGCCGAAGTGCCGGATGCAGAGTTCATGATCGTCGGCAGTAACCCCCCGCGCGACATCTGCAAACTCAATGGTAACGCAGGCATTACGGTCACAGGCCGGGTCCCGGATCTGCGCCCGTATCTCGCCCGCGCTGCGGTCGCAGTCGCGCCGCTCGTCTACGGGGTCGGCAACCCGAACAAGGTGCTGGAGGCAATGGCGATGGCCGTCCCGGTCGTTGCGACTCCACCAGCGGTCACCGGTATTTGTGCGGGTGTCGAAGATGGCATCCTGACCGTCGAACGCGATGAGATGGCGAGCACGCTCCTCGATGTTTTGCAACACCCTGTCCGTGCCGCGCAGCTGGGGCAGCATGGGCGGCGCTATGTCGAAATGCATCACACATGGTCACGCGCCGCCCGGCAACTCGAAGGTGTGTATCGCGCGGCTGATAGCGGATGGGCCATGGAATTGCAGACGGCGGCACTTGCCGCAGATTGAGATCCGAACGTGGCGGAAGCACTGGCACATGTGGAGATGCAGGCCGTGGTGGAGAGCGCACCAAGCACCCTACGGCTCATGGCTGCAACGCAGCGCGTGCTCGTTGGCGCGTTGATCATCGCGGACATCTTCGCGGTCGCGGGGGGGCTGATGCTCGCCTATGTGATCCGTTTTACCCTGAATCCGGGCCTCTTTTATGTACCACCGACCTCATCGCTGGGGAAATATATTGAGATCGCGGTATGGCTTGTGCCACTCTGGGTACTATTGTTTGCCTGCTATCGCCTCTATGAGACGGAATTACTTTTTAGCGGGACGGCGGAATACGGAAAAATCGTCTCAGCCTGCACAATGGGTATCGTCGCGGTGATCGGCTTCAGTTTCTTCTGGGATGTGAGTGTGCTGAACATCTCTCGTGGCTGGCTGCTCATTACATGGCTGATGGTGATCGGCAGTGTCGGACTCGAGCGGTTCATCATCCGCCGCATCGTCTATGCCATCCGGGCGCGCGGCCAGTTGCAACGCCGGACACTCATCGTTGGGACGACGGCGGAGGCCCAGATGCTTGCTGAACAGATCGTCGGGCGTAGCTCCGGAATGGAGGTTGTCGGTTTTGTGATGACCCCTACGCAGTCCGGCACGGTCCCACCGAATGCTGTCCTCGGACGCCTCGAAGCGCTCAAGGAACTCATTGACGCATACCAGATTGATGATATTGTGCTCGTCCCTTCGGCGCTGACTCACACGGATGTCCTGAGTATCGTCCGCGCGCTCGCACTGCATTCGGTCACCGTTCGGCTCTCACCAGGGCTCTATGAGGTGCTGACGACGGGTGTGCGAGTCGCAGATATTAATGGCGTACCACTCGTGACGATGAGCCGGTTCCGGATCGTCGGTGTTGATGCCTTTCTCAAACGAACGCTTGATTGTGTCGTCGCCGTTGGTACATTGCTCGCCCTGTCGCCCGTGATGCTGCTCTGTGCATTCCTTATCCGCTGTGATTCATCGGGACCCGTCATCTACCGACGCGGCGTTGTCGGACAAGGCGGGCGGCGTTTCGGGGCGTTCAAGTTCCGGACGATGGTGACAGATGCGGATCGGGTGCTCCAGGAAGACCCTGTGCTGTACGCGACATGGCAGCGCACCGGGAAACTGGAGCATGACCCGCGCATCACGCGGATCGGATCATTCCTGCGGAAAACGAGCCTCGATGAGTTGCCGCAGCTCTTCAATGTGCTCCGGGGCGAAATGAGCCTGGTTGGTCCGCGGATGATCGCGGCCGAAGAGCTGGAGCAGTTTGGGAGTTGGCGGCACAACTTGCTGACCGTGAAACCGGGAATGACCGGCCCGTGGCAAGTGCGTGGCCGAAGCACACTCACCTATGCCGAACGCGTGACACTCGACATGGATTACATTCGCAACTACAGCATTTGGGATGATATCCGTTTGCTCGCGCAGACACTCCCCGCAGTCGTGCGCGGGCGCGGGGCATATTGAGGAAGAGAGATACGGATGAAGATTCTTGTCACCGGCGGCGCAGGCTTTATTGGCAGCCATGTCGTTGATGCATACATTGCCGATGGTCATGACGTCGCAATCGTTGACGACCTTTCTACGGGGCATCGTGAGAACCTCCATCCCCAGGCGCGATTCTATGAAATGGATATCCGCGATCCCGCGCTTGCTGACGTCTTCACGATCGAGCAACCGGAGGTCGTCAATCATCATGGCGCGCAGATGAGTGTTCGCGTATCGGTGGATGACCCCTTGCGTGATGCGAGCATCAATGTGATCGGCACAGTGAATCTCCTCGAGAATGCGCGGCATAACGGGGTGCGAAAAGTCATCTACATCTCCACGGGCGGGGCGGTATACGGCGAGCCGCGTTATCTTCCTTGTGACGAAGAACATCCCGTTGATCCGCTCTGCCCGTACGGTATCTCGAAGCACACACCAGAACATTACCTTGCGCTCTATCAGCGGCTCTATCAATTAAGGTATACCGTCCTGCGGTATCCGAATGTGTATGGCCCGCGGCAAGATCCGCGCGGCGAAGCGGGTGTTGTGGCAATCTTCGCGGGGAAGATGCTCCGTGGGGAACGCGTCGTCATCAATGGGACTGGCGAGCAGGAGCGGGACTTTGTCGCAATTACGGATATTGCGGCAGCGAACCTTGCCGCATTGTGGTATGGCGATGAGGAGATCATTAACCTCGGCAGCGGGCGCGGGACATCGGTCAACGAGATTTTCGCCGCGCTCGCCGAGATCACCGGCTATCGCCAGCCCCCCCTGTTTGGGCCGACAAAGAGCGGTGAGGTCTTCAAGATTTATCTCACCGGTGACAAAGCGCGCCAGCTGCTCCGCTGGAGGCCAACGGTGTCCATCGAAAAAGGACTGGCGATGACCGCTGCCTCGCTTCATCCTGAACCTTCAGCGAAGGAGACCGAGCGAAGCGAGCAGTACACGGGATGAGGCCGCGCACTCTCTGTGCCGCCCTCATGCCGCGATAATCGCTGGGGCAGGGAAGACGCCTGTTGGGGAGCGAACCACTGGCGATCTCAGTCGTCGCCCCGACGCGCCGGTGCGTCGGGGCGATGGCAATTCCAAAAGGCATAACCCAGGAAAGGAACCGGAAAGCCGCTTTATACGTCCTTTATGTATGAGTTAGTCCGTTTCTTTTCCTGCGGTTATGGTGAGCGCCACGACGAGCGGCGCATCAGCCGTCTCCGCTGAACAGGTTGAAGGCAAAGCGATCGTTTCGGCGGCATGGAAGGAGAGAGCGCAATCTGTGGATACGGTCGCCAAACACCGTACGAAACTGTCATTTCGCACATTTCTGTCAGGTACCGACTCAATCTAAGACTTGTTTCGTTCATTGAAAGGGCATATAATCTCAATGAGTTACATTCACATCTACGGGTGACAAACAAGTTACGGGACAGGAAGGTATCGTACGTACATCGCTCATCGCCTTTATCTGGACGACGATGATCGAGAATGATCGCGTGATGGGTTAATTGGATGTATCGCGCGTCGCGACACTGCGTGAGGCATTCCAGGAAGGGAGAAACAACGAAACAACCTGAATCTCTATGATGAACTGGTCAGGTTAGATAAGCAGGATGCACGGATCCGACACCCGCAATCTGGTCACCTCGGTGTTGGGGAGTAAATGGTGAACCCGGCCTCGCTTGATGGGGAACGACCGCCGATCGCTGCCGTGGGGGCAGTAATGATTGGTCGGGCCTAAAGGGAGAGGGGACAGTGAAGACGCACATTCTTATTATCAACGACGATCCACTCCATGCAAGATTACTTTCCTTCCTGTGTGCTGATGCCGACTACGCGGTCTCGACACTCGCCGATCCCCGTGGTGTCGGCCCATTCCTCCATCAGCATGCCATAGATCTCATCTTGCTGGCGGTGAAGTTGCCGTACATTGATGGTCTCTCGCTGTGCGCACAACTGCGGCGCGAGCATAGTGATACCCCAGTGATCCTGATGAGTGAGCGCGGCACAACCGCCGACCTCGTGCGCGGGTTCAATCAGGGGGCCGACGACTACGTGACCACGCCGTACGAGGCGGCCGAACTGCTCGCGCGTATCCAGGCAGTCCTCCGCCGCTATCGCCGCGTTGATCGCTCGGTCACGAGCGCGATGGTGCAGGTGGGGAAGACACGTCTTGATCTGGGACGGCTCTCGTTTACGGCTTCCTCGGGCACTTCGGTGCTGATCACGCCGACGGAGATGCGCCTGCTCGAATGCCTGATGCGCAACGCGAATGCGGTGATCCCGCGTGAGACGCTGATCGAACAGACGTGGGGCTATGATTCGGACAACGCGGATAATCGGATAGATGTGCATATCCGCCGCCTACGGCACAAGATCGAGGCGCACCCGAAGGATCGCCACTTGATCCGCACGGTGCGAGGCGTCGGATACAGCTTCCACGGCGATCAAGAGACAGCGCGTAATGAGGCGTAGCGCAAACACTCCCACCGTGATCGGCAGGATCCATCACGGCAATCCCAACGCCGGCCTGACGGGGCCTCGATCCTGCTGATCGCTGGGGCGCAAGACCGCGCTGATGCGCGCCAGCAGGACAGCGAGGTCGAAAGGTTTACGGATGTAGTCATCCGCACCCTCGGCGAAACCGGCGAGGACGTCCGCAGTGTCGGTGCGGCCGGTGAGGGCAATGATTCCCATGTCCGGAGTACGCCGCCGTGCGAGGTGACAGACCTCCAGGCCGTCGATGTCCGGCAAGCCGAGATCGAGGAGAAGCAGGTCAGGGCGCTGCCGCATGAGGTGGTCGAGCGCCGCGCGGCCGCGCGCCACGTGATCAACGATATAACCGCTATCCTCCAGGATGTCGACGACGGTCGCAGAGATGGTCAGATCGTCTTCAACGTAGAGGATCCGCTTCTGATCTGCGTGCCCGGCCATTTCCATCTAACGCTCCTTGCCAGAGGCGACCTGTAGGCATTTTGTCTGACGAACAGTATACCACATGCAATGCGTCTCTTGTCAAATGAGGCCCAATTCTCAGTCGCGTATATACCCGTATTCGATTGCACGATAACCGAATCCTCTCCTTTTTCTCGAACGTCTGCAGTCGCGGGCATAGAGGGTAGCGGTGCGGCGGCATAAAGGCGTTTGACCCGACATGGCACGAATAGACGAATTGCACGACTGTGTCAGAATTCCTGGCATGAAGTGCCTTGTATCTGTCACCAGGACAACATAGAATCAGCAAAGTA
>JAICJW010000264.1 GCA_025928215.1 Chloroflexia bacterium
GGCGGCGACGGCGCGCGGCTGGGGGATGCTCCATCCCGCCGAACTGAGCGCCATCGGCTACACCGACGCGGGCAACTTCCAGCGGACGCTACACGTCGCGCTCGTCTACACGAACCCCTCCGACGCGGCAGCGGACGCCGCCGAACTCGTCAAGCGGCTCACCGGCTACCGGCTCCTGCGCTCGCAGGAGACGCTCCTACCGACCTACGCGACGGCGGTGACGAGCCGGACGGCGACGGTCGGCAGCAAGGGGGTGCTCGTCGCGGATGTCGCGCTCACCGCCGATCCGGCGCATGGCCGCCTCTGGATTGATCTCTACCTGAACCGCGACCTGCTCTTCCTCGCCCCGCAACCCGCGAGCGTGACCGGCAGCCCGCCGCCGATCACGCCCGCAGCCGGTGGCAGCGCCCGCGCCGGAACGCCACGCGCCAGCGGCACGCCCTGAGCCGCATTTGCTGCCGCGATTATGAACGACCGGAGAGTATCGGCAAGAATGGCGACGGCACCTCTTGGCGTCGCTTGTCTATCACAGACCCGATCCCGGAATTGGTCCACCTGATCGGGTAGTCCGCCGCCTCTTTTGGCGTCGCCCCAATCGTAGCGTTCGTAGATCATCGCACGTCTTCTCGTTACGTGTTATTGCGTGCTCGTCGCGCCGACGTTCATCTCATAGGTGAGGAGGATCGCCTCTGCCACCTGGCGCATGGACTTGCGGCTGTCCATGCTCGCTTTGCGGATGCGGTGGAAGGCTTCGGATTCCTTCAATCCCTGCGTCTCCATCAGAATACCCTTAGCGCGCTCGACGACCTTGCGCGTTTCGAGCGCGTCCTTGAGGTCGGTCACTTCGTGCTGGAGGTCCACGAACTCCCGGTAGCGGGCGAGAGCGATTTCGATGGCGGGCAGCAACTCCGCCTCGCGGAAAGGCTTGACGAGGTAGTACGAAACACCGGCCTGCGTTGCGCGCTGGATCAGTTCCTGCTCGCTGAAGGCGGTGAGCAGGAGGACGGGCGCGATCTTCTCCGCCGTCAGCACCTCGGCGGCGGCGATGCCGTCCAGCTCCGGCATTTTGATGTCCATGATGACGAGGTCCGGGCGAAGGGTGCGGGCGAGATCGAGCACCGTCTGCCCGTCCGCCGCCTCCCCGACGACCTGATAGCCGAGGCCGCCGAGCATCTCCCGCAGGTCCATACGGATAATGGATTCATCGTCGGCGATGACGACGCGTTCCTTACTCACGGGGCTTCCCTCCGGGAAGAGGACTGAGGACTGAGGACTAAGGACTACGTGCGCGGGTTTCCCGCTTAGTCCTTAGTCCTTTTCTCTTAGTCCTTAAAGGAAGTGGTCGGGGAGACAGGATTTGAACCTGCGACCACACGGCCCCCAGCCGTGTGCGCTACCAGACTGCGCCACTCCCCGACGTATCTTCAATGATAGCACGAGCAATAGGGTGGCGCAACCGGACGCCCGAACGCATTTCCGCCCGCTCTCCGCAGGAAACCGCTCTCAATCCGCTTCCTATCCTCTGTGGCGGAACTTCGTTGTCCGGTCTGTCGTTCTGACAGTGAGAAATATGAGGCGGCGTGCGTTGCCTCGGTGTGGCACAGCGATAGCGCAGGAGGGTGGGCATGATGCGGCGAATGGGTGTGGTTTGCGTGCTTGCGTTGATGGTGCTCGGCCTGGTGGCGACGGCGCCCGCGCCGGTCGGTGCGGCGACGGTCTTCTCCAATGACAAAGTCGCCGTCGGTATCCTCGATGGGTGGGACAAAGTCGAGACGCCGGATGGCTTGATCGGCCAATGGTGCATTGATGATTGTAGCGCCGTCTTCAATATCGCCTACGAGCGCATCCCGAACGGCACCTCGAATGTTGATTACGCGACCCAGAGCGTTGATCAACTAACCGGCCTGCCGGGCTATAAGGAATTGCGCCGGGATTTCGTGACCTCCGGTGACGATCAGGCCCCGCGCCTCGATTATCTCTTCCAGCAGAAGGACGGCACCGTGCTCCGCGCCCAGCAAGTCTTCCTCACGAATGGCTCGGACGCCTACGTGCTGTCGTTCGTAACGCGCCTCGTGGACCATCAGGATTATGTTGACCAGGTGGACGCGATGGTCTACTCCTTCACCTTCCTGTAACGGCGAGCGGCGGGACTTCGCACAACTGATAAAGGGCCGGAGCGTTGCGTGCGCTCCGGCCCTTTGTGGCGTGTCCGATGCTTACGGGACGGGGATCGTCGTGATGTCCGCGACGGGGATACCGCCATTGATCAGCGCCTGATACAGCCCCTTGTCAATCGCCGGGATGTGATCGGGCAACTGCCCCGAAAGCGCCGCTGTCGCGATCTGCGCCGCCCGCTTCGACGCGCGGATTTGCCCCTCCTCAGAGTAGACGGCGATGTGCGGGGCGACCATGACGTTGTCCATTGCGATCAGTGGATTGTCTTCGGTGATCGGCTCGACCTCGAAGACATCCAGCCCCGCGCCCGCGAGATGGCCCGTGCGCAGGGCATCCACCAGCGCCTCCTGCTCGATGATCGGGCCGCGCGCCGTGTTGATGATCCACGCGCCCGGCTTCATCTGCTCCAGCCGGTCGGCGTTCATCAGGTGGTACGTTTCATCCCACAAAAAGGCGTGGATCGAGATATAGTCGGACTCCCGCAGCACCTGCTCCAGCGGCAGCAGCGGGACGCCGAACCCTTCGCCGACTTCCGGCAGGACGTAGGGGTCGGTGGCGATCACCCGGAAGCCGAGCGCCTTCGCCCGCTCCGCGAAGATACGTCCGATCCGCCCGAAGCCGACGACGCCGACCGTCTGCGCGCGGGAGTTGTGGACGATGATCCGGCCATCGCCCATATGCGAGCGCCAGCCGCCGGAGCGGGTGATCTTGTCGAAGGCATAGACCTGCCGGTTCGCGGCCATCAGGAAGGCGATTGCCTGCATCGCCACCTCTTCCGAGTAGGCGTCCGGCACATTGCAGACGAGGATGCCGCGCTCGCTCGCCTCGGGCACGTTGATGTCGTTGTAGCCGACATACGGCCGCAGAATCATCCGGCAGGCGAGTTGATCGTAGATGGGGCCATTGAGCACCGTGCCGCCCGAAACGAGGACGTCTACCTTCTTCAGCCGCTCATCCACGTTGCCGTCGTCGCCGATCAGGGGCGTGGCGACCGTCTCCGCGCCGATGCCCATCAGCGCCTGCTGCACGGGGTTTGACGTGCCGGAGGTGTAGTTGCCGATACCGAGGGTGCCCATGCGGCCCTGGCCCTTTTTCCAGCGATCGAGGGCGATCTGCACGGCGCGGTCATCCGGGGGTTGATTAAGCATGCTTCTTCTCCACGGGCGCACAGCCCGGCTTATCATAGCGGTGGAACTCACCAATCGCGCTCATCGCGACGCGGATCGCCGGTGTATCTCCGACGACCGAGATGTGATGCCAGACATTCCCTGGCGCGAAGATGAAGTCGCCCTGTTTGACCGCGACCTTCACGCCGTCCTCGAACTCCCACGTCTGCTCGCCCTCAGCGATGAACCACCACTCATCCTTGAGGTGATAGTGCGTGTCGTTCGGATGGCCGGGCGCCTGACAGATGACGACGCAGCGGGTCCCGTTCGTCTCGATAATCTCGTGCGCCCACGGTGGCGGCCCCATCTGCTCCTTGATCGCCGAAATGCTGAGCGATCGCACATTGTGACTTAGCTCCATCGGTTGTGCCGTCGTTGCCATCCTACCCCTCCTCAAGTCAGAACAAACCAACAATTGAACCGCGGAGACGCAGAGGACACAGAGAGGGAAGAAGCATGTGGTTATAAAAGAGTCTTTCGCCGCTACATCTCGTGTTCCGCGAATTGCCGTCCCGTTTTCCTCTCCTCCTTTTTCTCTGCGTCCTCTGTGTCTCTGCGGCTAACCAGTGTCCGGGTTCTTGTCCTGGCGGCGCAGGGCGGCGAGGGCGCGTTCCCGCGTCGCACGCGCCGCCGCACTATCAATGTCCGTTCGGCTTGTTGTCAAGATTTCCTCCCAGCCCTCCGGGAAGACCGGCTCCGCCGCGAACTCCGGAAAGAGTTCCGCCGCGACGCGTGTAAAGACGTGCGGCCCGCCGAGCCGGACGGTCGTGAATGGCCCGGAGAGCGACCAGCGCCGACCCAGCCCGCGTTCGAGGATCGCGTCAATATCCTCCGGCGTCGCCACGCCATTGCTGACGAGCCAGAGGCACTCGCGCAAGAGGCAGAGTTGCAGCCGGTTCCAGATGAAGCCCGGCACTTCGCGCCGCACCTGCACCGGTTCTTTCCCCATCCTGCCGAGCAGCGCCCGCACCGCCGCGACCGTCTCCGGCGCCGTCCGCTCGCCGGGGATCACCTCGACGAGGGGCAGGAGGTGCGGCGGGTTCCAGTAATGGGTGCCAATGACGCGCTCCGGGTGGCGCACATCCGCCGCGATCCTGGTGATTGGCAGGCTGGACGTGTTCGAGCAGAGGAGGGCCGTCGGCGCTGTTCGCTCGCCCAGCATCGCGAAGAGCGCCTGCTTCGCCGTCAAATCCTCGACGATGGATTCGACAACGACCGTCGCGCGGGCGTAATCGGCGGTGTCAATCGTCGTGCCGGAGAGGTGCGCGTGTGCCGCTTCCGCCTCGGCGGGAGCGAGCAACCGTTCGCTCGCGAGGGTGGTGAGGGCGCGGTGCGCGGTATCGAGCGCGGCGGCGATCTTCGCCGCGTCGCGCCCGGCGACCTGCGTCGGGCCGAGGCGCGCGTACTCTGCCGCGATGCCCGGCGTCATCGCACCCGTTCCGATCATCACGGCGTGGACCGTTTGTGTGGCGTCGTTCCCGGTCGGCATCGCGCGTCGCGCTCCTCTCTCGTCGGTCGAACGACGGTCAGGATACGCCGATGCGCCGTGCGGGGCAACAGTCACGCCGCCACCCCGCGATGCTTTCAATCTCCGGGAGCGGCCTGCAAGTAGTGGGTTGGCGTGATGCCCGCCGCGTGCCTAGCGCATCGGGTGCGGGCCAGCCCCCCGGGTGGATGGCCGGGGCAACGCGCGAACATCAGGCGAAGCGGGCCGGTGTGAAGGGGGCAAGCAGCGGATCCACCGTGCCACTCCGGATACCCGCCGCGACCAGTTCACCCGTTGCCGCCGCGAGCAAGGCGCCGCCACGGAAATGACCCGTCGCGATCCAGAGGCCGTCGCGATGCGGCGCGGGGCCAATGATCGGCGCGCCGTCCGCGCTGCCGGGCCGCAGGCCGGACCATGTCTGCACCAATCGTGCGCCATTCAGCGCGGGCGCGAACCGCTCGACGAGCGCGATCAGCGCGTTGACGCCGGTCGGCGTGACGCGCTTCGCGAACCCCGGGTAATCCACCGTCGCGCCGACGGCAATCGTGCCGTCGGCACGGGGGAGGAGGTACATGCCGCCCCCCGCGACGACGGTGCGGAGGGGCACGGGCGGATCGGCAATCGCCAGCATCTGCCCATGCACGGGGAGTGTCGGAACATTTAACCCCGCCAGTTCGCCAATTCCCTTGCTCCACGCCCCCGCCGCCAGCACGACGACATCCGCGCCGACGATCCCTTCCGGTGTCCGCACGCCCGTCACGCGGTCGCCCGCCGTTTCGAGGCCGAGCGCGGGGGTGTATTCGCGGATCGTCGCGCCGTGATTCGTCGCGGCGCGGGCGAGCGCCTGGGCCATCATGTGAACGCGCAGGCTGCCCGCGTCGCGCTCGTAGATCGCCGCCGTGATATGGGGGGAGAGGACGGGTTCGTGTTCCCGCAGCGCCGCCCCTTCCAGCCACTCGACGTGGAGGCCGTGCCGCCGCTGCCACTCCATCACGTCCTGCAAAGGGCGTGGGTCGTTGTCCGCGCCGATCAGGGCGGTCTCGCCCGTCTGATTCCAGCCGACGCGCATCCCGGACGTCTCCTCGACCGCCGCGATCAGCGCGGGATAGCGGCGGAAGGAGCGCAGCCCGAACTCCCCGCTCCCCGGCCCCGGCGATGAGATGATCCCCGCCGACGCCCACGACGCCTCCTGCGCCAGCGCGTTCCGTTCGAGCAGCGTCACCCGCTCCCCCGCCTTCGCCAGCTCATAGGCAATCGCGCACCCGATGATCCCCCCACCGATGATGACAATATTCGCGCCCTGCGTGCTGCTCATGGTTTTCCCTCCCGAACCTCGTCATGTTACGGTAAGCGAGTGAACTTATCTCAAAATCCCCTCTCGACAGTAGATGAACGCGCTCGCGACAGCATCGCGTGTCCAGTGTAGGGCTCTTCCGCGGAGTTGGTGAATGGCAGGGAACACCGAGCTCAATCGCTGTGTTTCCTCAGATTGCCGTGTAGAGGGCGCGCTGTCGGAGTAAGTCGAACTTCGCCCGCCCGTACATCGCCCGCTTCACC
>JAICJW010000200.1 GCA_025928215.1 Chloroflexia bacterium
AGTATCTCCTGACAGGGGATGCGGATCTGTTGGTCTTGAATGGCGATCCTGCGCTTGGCCGACTGCGGATCGTGACGGTGCGTGCCTACTTCAATACACGATTCGCAGAGGAGGAACAGCGCAACGCGTAGCCTTCGTGAAGGGGGCGATTCATGCCACGCCCATCGCGATGAATTCCTGCGTCAGCGTGTCCACAACGCCGCGATCGGTGATACGGACGAAGGGCGCGACGGGCAGGGCAAGGCTGGAGATCACGAGCACGGGTGACGCCCCGCCGAGGCCGACCGCCCGCGCCTGTTCATTGAAGGCGCGCACCTCTGCCGCGATCTTCTCCACTGGCAAATCTGACATCAGCCCCGCGACGGGCAGGCGCACCGTAGCGACGGTCTCCCCACTGACCACGAGCGCGACACCGCCGCCAAGCCGGGTGACTTCCTGCACAGCGGCGGCCATCTCCGCTGGATGCCGCCCCGCGACGATCAGGTTATGGCTATCGTGCGCGACCGTCGTCGCCAGCGCGCCCTCGCGAAGCGGGAGGCCCCGCAGGAGGGCGAGCGTCGGCGGATGCGGCTGGCCGTGGCGCGGCACGACGCTGAGGAGCGTCACATCATCGGGGAGGGGAAAGACGCATTCGCCGTCCTCGAACCGCAGCGCAATCTCGCCCAACCGCGTTGTGCGGTTGGGATCAATATCAATGCACTTCAGCGCCACGTCGCCCTGCGCGCCGGGGATACGCAGCCGGAAGAGATCGGCGGAGACGGGGCCAATGCGGACGGTGTTGTCGAGCGGTGGCGGGGCGGGATCAGCGAAGGTCGCGACCATTGCTCCATCCCGCGCGACGACCTGCCCACCGGCAAGGACGATCTTCGCGCGGAAATCCGCGAACGATTCCACGAGCACGATGTCCGCCCGTTTGCCCGGCGCGATCGCGCCGAGATCGTGAAGGCCGTAGCGCACCGCGCCGTTCAGCGTCGCGAAACGGACGACCATTGCCGGGTCCACGCCCGCATCGAGCAAAACGCGCATACCGCGATCCATGTGCCCATTGAGCAGCAAATCGGCGGGATCAATATCGTCGGTGCAGAGGGCGACATTCCACGGCGCGGGGATCGCCTTCACGGCAGCGGCGAGGAAGGCGGCGGTATGGCGGAAGGTGTTTTCGCGCCCGTAGACCCACATACCCAGGCGCATCTTCTCGATCATTTCCGCCGCCGCGCGCGACTCGTGCTCCGAATCCACCCCGGCGGCGAGATAGGCCGCCAGTTCGCGCCCGGTGAGGAGCGGCGCATGCCCCTCCAAATTCTTTCCCGACGCTAAGCCCGCCTCGGCAATCGCCGCTGTCCGCGCCTCCTGCCGGACGATGCCGGGGTAATCCATCAGTTCCGCCACGCCGACGACGCGCGGCCATGCCAGCATATCCGCGACATCGTCCGCGTCGAACGCCGCCCCCGCCGTCTCGATGCGCGGCACCGCCGGGACGGACGACGGCACGGTGACAAAAACGCGCAGCGGCAACCCCTCGCTGGCGCGCAGCATGTACTCGACGCCCGCGCGCCCCGTGACATTGCCGATCTCGTGCGGATCAATGACGACGGTCGTTGTGCCGAAGGGGAGGACAGCGCGCGCGAAGTTCGGCGGCGTGACCATCGTGGACTCGATATGGACATGTGTATCCACGAAGCCGGGCACGGCGATCAGACCGCGCGCGTCCAGTTCCTCGCGCGCCGTCAACCCGAATGCGCCGCCGAAATCCACGACGGCGATCCGATCCCCGAAAATACCGATGTCCGCCCGCGCGATTTCGCCAGTGAAGACATTGACCATCTGCCCGCCACGAATGGCGAGATCGAGCAACCGATCCCCCCGCGCCGCCTCAACAAGAGTCTGACGTGTCATCTATCGCTCCTGACCATCCGCGCGTGCGTGATGTACGATTGACCTCATGATCCTGCGCGCTTTGGGATTGTAGTGCAACCGATAGCGGATGAGCGAGAGAACGACGAACGGAATGGGGGATGCGATGAGGGAAATCACAGGCGGGGAGATCGTCGCACGGACGCTGCGTCACATGGGCGCGGAAGTCATTTTCTCGGTCTCCGGCAATCAAATCTTGCCCATTTATGACGCGATTATTGATACCGAACTCCGCCTGATCCATATGCGCCACGAGTCGGCCGCCGCCTATGCCGCCGCCGCTTTCGCCGAAATGCGCGACGCGCCCGGCGTGGCGCTCGTCTCCGCCGCCCCCGCCTTCCTTGCCGCCTTGCCGGGGGTAGCGACGTGCCGAGAGATGGAATTGCCGCTCCTCTTTCTCAATGGCGCGGGCCGTATGGCGGAGGTCGGCACGGGCGGCTTCCAGGATTTCGATTACGCGGGCGCGGCGCAAACCGCATGCAAGGCGACCTTTCAGGTGACCGCCGCCGCGCGGATTCGCCCGACCTTGATTCAGGCCTGGCATCTGGCGCAGGCAGACGTACCCGGCCCGGTACATGTCAGCCTGCCGGTGGATACCCTGCTCGCCGCGATGCCCGACGAAATCGGGGCGGGCATGGAAGAAGCGCCCGCGCCCCCCCGGCTCACTGCGGCGGACGAAGCGGCCCTCGCCGACATCGCGGCGCGGCTCAGCCAGGCGGTGCGGCCGGTGATCGCCGCGCGGCCATCCGCCGCGCGTGGCCCGACCGGCATATTGTTGCGGGCGCTTGCCTCCCGCCTCGGCATCACCCCGGTCGTCACCGAAGCGCCGCGCGGTCTCGGCGATCTCAAGTACCGTGAGGCCATTCGGCGGTACGCGGAGAGCGACTGCGCGCTGGTGATTGGCCCGGCGGATTTCGCCGTCGGTTTCCTCGATCCATCGGTAATCGCGTCGAGCGGCGCGGTGCTGCTCATTGACGCGCCGGGTGATCCCGTGCCCCGCCGCACTCCGCGCATTCATCTTCAGGTGCCACCGCTCCTCGCCCTGACCCATCTCGCGGCGACCGTGACACCGGCGGCGCGCGTAGCGGGGTCGGAACCGACGGTCGCGCCATCCGGTGATCGTGGGGAGGAAAGCACGACTGCGATGCTCGCAGGCATCCATCCGCTCCAGGTGGCAGTGGAGCTGCGTGCAGCGCTTGAATCGGACGACGTGATCGTGTTGGACGGCGGGGAGTTCGCACAGTGGATCCGGTTCGGTCTGCGCGACATCCCCAATCGCGTCCTGTGGAACAGCAAGCTCGGCGGCATCGGCGGAAGCATACCTCTCGCCCTCGGGATCGCAGCCGCGGGCCATCGCGGGCGGACGATTGTTGTCGTCGGCGATGGCGCGGCCGGGTATCACCTGAGCGAGTTCGAAACGGCCGTCCGCCACGAATTGCCCTTCGTCGCGATTGTCGGCAATGACGAACGCTGGGCCGCCGAATGGCATATGCAGGTGAGCCGCTACGGAGTGGAGCGCGCGCGGGCGACCGATCTCTCGCCCGCGCGATACGACGTGGTGGCGCGCGGTTTTGGCGCAACCGGCGACGATATCCACGATCTCGCTTCCCTGCGCGCGGCGCTCGCGACGCGACTCGCTGAGAGAGGGCCGGCATGCCTCAATGTGCATCTCCTCCCCATCCCCAGCCCCGCAGTCCAGGCGTAATGCACGTGCCGCGCCGCACGGACACGCTGGCGGGCTACGTCTCCGCAAAGAGTTTCGCGATCTCGTCCCGCGCGAAGATCGGCAGCGGCCACTGCCGCGTCCCCGCAACGAGCGTCACGCCCTGCTCAGCCGGGACCACCTCGCCGATGACATGACCGGCGATGGACGCGCGGGCGAGCGCATCGAGGACGAGGCCTGCCTCGGTGGGAGGCAGCGTGAGCAGCAGGGCGCCGGAGGCAATCGTGCCAAGCGGGTCGAGGCCAACCGCCGCGCAGAGCGCGCGCCCTTCCGGCAGCACCGCGATGCGGTCGTGCTCGATGCGCAGGCCAACGCCGGCGGCTGCGGCGAGTTCGTGCAACGCGGTGGCGATCCCGCCCTCGGTTGGGTCGTGCATTGCATGCACATGCGCCACGTCGCAGACGATCTCCGCTTCCGGGAGCACGCTAATGCCGGGCGCGCGCAAGAAGGCCCTTGCCGTGCGGATGACGGAGGCAGGCACGCCCCGTGCCAGCAATTCATGCTCCTTCTCGCGCGCGATGATCGCCGCCCCCTCCAGCGGTACGCCCTTGGTCAGCATCACCACGTCGCCCACCCGCGCGCCCGCCGTCGTCACCAACCGGTCTTTGGCGACTTCGCCCAGCATCGTCCCGGCGATGAGCGGGCGGTCAATGCCGTGCGTCACCTCGGTATGGCCGCCGACCAACGCCACCGCGTGCGCCGCGCACGCCTCCGCGAGCTGCGCGAACAACCGCCGGACGGTTCCCTCGTCGGTCATGCCCTCCGGCAGCAGCAATGTGGCGAGGAACCAGCGCGGCGTGGCGCCGCGGACGGCAATGTCGTTGGCGTTGACGGCTACCGCATACCAGCCCAGTTCGTCGGTGGCGAACGTAACGGGGTCGGCGGCGGCCACGAGGTAGTGGTCGCCGAGGTCAATAATCGCGGCGTCCTCGCCCACGCGCGCGCCGACGATCACGCGCGGATCGTCACTCACATGCGCGGCAAGGACGGCGCGCAGGAGATCCGGGGGCAGCTTGCCCGTTGGCAGAAATGGCATTCGTATCCCCGCGTATTTGGCAAACGTTCAAAACAGGGCGCTAGCGCAAGGCAGGTGGCCCGCCGCGCGCCGCGTCATGCCCTTCCCAGAGGGTTTGCAGCCACGATGGCGCGGTCGCGTCGAGCCGTTGCTCGTCGCGCAGGTAATAGCCCTTGATATCCAGCACGGGCGTGCCGGGCCACGCGTCCGTGCCGATGATGTGGAGGTTACGCCCGTCTCGACGCACCAGCTTCGGATAACTCAGGCCGATGGGATTTGGCCGGCGCGGGCTGCGCGTCGCGAAGAGGCCGACGGGTGGCATATCCTCCCGGTTCTCCATCCGCCAGATGAGCCGGTCGTCCGGTGTGAGCGGGTCGGTGCGGTGCATGAAGAGGACGACGACGAGATGACTGAACTCCTCGATGCGTGTCAGCGCCGCTTCCCATTCCGGGAAGATTTCGACGACCGATGCGGCAAAGGGATCGAAGTAGGTCCCCGGCGCGCTCCGGGCGTCGTCAGGCATGCCCGGTCGGTGGACGACACCGATCGGCGTAACGGTGAACTCAGGTCGTCCGGTCGCCATCATCGCGGGGCCTCCATGTCGAGGATGGCCAGATCGTCGGCGAAGGCGCTACGTTCCGTAACGCCGCTACGCCGTTCCGCACGCATCGCTCATTGCTTACTTCTTGATCTGCCAGTAGGCGATATTCCAGGTCGTCGCGTCCCACGGCGAGGGGTTCGTATTGCTGAGGTCGGCGCGGCGGCCGCTGACGGCGGCGCGGTCCACGATCGGGATGTTCACATCGTGGCTGACGATGTAGTCGTTGCACTGGATGAGGAGCGCGTTCCGCTTGTCCTGATTGAGTTCGCCTTTCAGTTGCGCCACGAGCGCATCGAACTGCGGATCGCTGAAGCGCTCGACATTCGCGCCGCCCCAGCCATTCGCTTTCTGGGCGATCTGCGCCGTCGTCCAGCTGTCGAAATAGGCCTGTGAGTCCGGGTAGCCGGGCGAACCACTGAAGATTTGCAGGTCCCGCTCGAAGCGCGTGAAGGCGTCGGGGTTATCCGACTTGCCGAAGAAGACGCCGGCATCCACGTTCTTGATCTCCATCTCGATGCCGGCCTGCGTGAAGGCTTGCTTCATCACCTGCTCTTCTTTTTCCCGCACGCTGTTGACGGTCGTGGTAATCACGATGTGCATGCGCACGCCGTTCTTGGCGCGGATGCCGTCCGATCCCTTTTTCCAGCCCGCGTCATCGAGCAGTTGGTTCGCCTTCGCGACATCGAAGCCACAGGTCGTGTTCTTCGAGACGGTCTGCGGTGGCACGCTCGGCAACACATTGCAGGTCGGCACCGCCGCCTCGCCGTAGAGATTCTTCGCGATGCTGTCCCGGTCAATCAGCCACGAATACGCCTCGCGCACCTTCGGGTCCGATTGGAAGGGATGCGGCGCCGCGAGGGAGGATTTTTCGCCATTGACATCCTTATTCGGATCAGTGAAGTTGACCGACATGCGCTCGACGCCGTTCCCCGTCGTGATATTCAGTTGCTTTCCGGCGCTCGTCACCTGCTTGAGGATGTCCGGCGTCACTTGCAGGTTCCACGCGTAGTCCGCGTCGCCCGAGATAACCGCTTTCGCCGCCGTGCCCGCGTCGCCGCCACCCTTGTAATCAATCGCGTCATAGTACGGCGCGTTCGCATCGCGGTAGTTCTCGTTCATCACGAACTGCACACTGTCGCCCGGCGTAAAGGACTTCACCTTGTACGGCCCTGTGCCGATGGGGTTCGTGTTCGCCGGGCACTCCTTCGGCGAAGTGCATTGCGCGAGTTGAGCCTTTTGCAGCACGACGCCGGTGTAGTTGGTGAAGGGGAGCCACCAGAGCGCGGTCGGTTGCTTGAAGGTGATCTTCACGGTCGTCGCATCCGGTGTATCGAGTTTGGCGATATTGGAGTATGAGGTGATGTCCGCCGAGGCGCTGACAGGGTTACTGACGTAATCGAAGGTCGCCTTGACATCGGCCGAGGTGAACGGCGTGCCGTCGGACCACTTGACGCCATCCTTCAGTTTCCACGTCACGCTCGTGCCGTCCGCCGCCAGTTCGCCGTTCTGCGTGGAGGGAATTTCCTTGACGAGCACCGGCACATCCGGCGTCAGCGCATTCGCGGAGGTGACGGCCAGCGGCTCCGTGACGATGCGCGCCGCCTGCTGATCCTTGCCATTACCCGACGATGCCTGATGGACATTGAGGACGGTCGGCGCCTGCCAGAAGAGCAGATGGAGCGTCCCACCGCCGCCCCGCTTGGCGGGTGCCGCGCCGCGCGGATCGGCCCCGGCGCTCGCGGTCGTCGTGGATGCCGTTGCCGCGCCCGCAACGCTCGAAGCGGCGGGGGCGACTGAACCGGCCGCAGTCGTCGTGCGCGGGGCCGTCGTCGGCGCGGTCGTGCTCGGCGCACTCGCACTGGCAGCGGTTGTCGCGGCGGTCGTCGGCTTCGCAGCGGTCGGCGTATTCGCCGTGCTCGATCCGCCGCATGCCGCCAGAAGCACTGGCAGGGCAAAGAGGATCGTGATTCCCGTACGGGATACACACAGGCGTGGTGACATTAATCGTGCGCTCACTCCCCCAACCCTTCCAAATAGCTGGAGCGTGTCCGCCCCTCTTCGCTCATCTATCACCGTCCCGGACCGGATGGCCCTCGCAGCCCGCTCGGTCGCGACGATCATAGAGGGAAGAAGCCGGTGCGTCCAGATGCCGTGGCAATGCACGGAAAAGCCGGCCCGATCTGCGATAGAATGCGGCGGTCAGCAACGACGGGTGGCGGCACAGGGAGGGAAAGATGACAACGATCCGGGCGGTGCGCTGTTTCCAGGTCTCCGGGCATGGCGACGTTCTCTCATCCGAGGAACATCAGGCGCAGATGCTCGATATTTTCCCCGAATTTGCCGCCCGGGCCGCCGCTCAGGCGAGCGACCGGATCGAGGCGATCTACGTCGAGATCGAGACGGACGACGGCGCGAGTGGCCTCTTCGGGCCGATCTTCGCGGAGAGCGCCGCGATCATCCGCGCCAAACTCGCCCCCTACCTGATCGGGCGCGACCCGCTCGCGGGCGAGCATCTCTGGGACCTCCTCTACCGGCAGGACCGGCACGCCCGCAAGGGCAATCAAATGATGGCGATTAGCGCGCTCGATAACGCCCTCTGGGATGTGCGGGGCAAACTGCTCGGCCAGCCTGTCTATCGCCTGCTCGGTGGCCCGACGCGCGCATCAGTTCCCTGCTACGCCTCGATGCTCGGCCACTCGCACGATCCCGGCTTGATCCGCGAGCGGGCGCAGGCGATGGTGGAGGCAGGCTACACGGCGCAAAAATGGTTCTTCCGCTATGGCCCGAGCGACGGACTCCCCGGCATGGAGCGCAACGTCGCAATGGTGCGCGCGGTGCGTGAGGCGGTCGGGCCAAATATCGAGATCATGCTGGACGCCTTCATGAGTTGGGACGCGACTTACACGATCCGCATGCTCGAACGGATCGCCGAGTACCAGCCGCGCTGGATGGAGGAACCCGTACCGCCGGACCGCGTGGGCGAC
>JAICJW010000170.1 GCA_025928215.1 Chloroflexia bacterium
AGGCCGTGTTCGACGGCGAAGCGGGTGGCGGCGGTGCGCGAGGAGACACCGAGTTTGTTGTAGACGCTGCGCAGATGCTGGCCGACGGTGCGAGGGGAGAGGAAGAGGCGCTCCGCCACCTCGGCGTCAGTCAGTCCTTGGGCTACCAAGCGCAAGACCTCGACCTCCCGCGCTGAGAGCCCGGCAGAGTAGGTGGGCCCGGCGGGTGTCGCATCCAGGCGCACCTCTAGGGCGGCGATGCGGGCGAGGGCGAGTCGCGCGTCGAGCGGCTCACAGATGGCCCGTGCCTCGTCGAGCAGCGCTGACGCGTCATCGGGCGCACCGGCGGCGGTGCGCAACTCGGCCAGGGTAATGAGCGTCAGCGCCCGCTCGTAGGGTGCCTCGCACGCCTCGGCGAGGGCGAGCGATGCCGCCAGATGGCGCTCCGCCTCGTCATATCGTCTGGCATCGGTCTCCAGTTCGCCGAGAAGGCGGTGGGCAGCCAACAGGGCAAGTGGCTGGCGCGGCTCGGTGGCATGTGTCAATGCCCGCTCGGCGTACAGGTGCGCCTGGTCCGGATCGCCCGCCTGCCGGTAATACCGTGCCCAGAGTGCCTCTCCTTCCGCCCGCCCGAGAACCGCGCCGCTCCCTGCCAGCCAGCGGTCCTGTGCCTCCAGCCAGGCGTACGCCTCCGTCAGATCGCCCGCGTCGCAGGCGAGCACGGCAGCGAGCTGCAACTGTGGCATGCGGTTGAAGAATCGTATCGCACCGTGCGGCGTGCCTGGGCCGTTCGGCAGCAGGCGCCGGATCGTTGCCCATGCCCCCGCCGCGTCTCCCTGCTCGCGCGCGAGGAGTGCCGCTTCGACGGCCGTATAGAGAAACAGATACGACCGTTCCCGCTCGCGCGGCAAGGTGGCCTTCAGTTCGTCCCACCGCCCGTCGAGGCGCAGGAACGGCTCCGACGCGAGGTATGCGGCCTCCGCGTCCGTGATCCCGCCCAACCGCCGCCAGATGCCGAGCGCCTCCGCGGCCAGCGTGTGGCGCTCGGTCACGCGGTCCGTCGCGTACGGGACCAGCAGGTATCGGCCGGCGGCCTGTGTGGTCATCATCCCCAAATGGGCATAGATCCCCCGTTCGCGATAGAACGCGTCCGCGCGGACGTACATCTGCCGCGCCGCCGCGAGCTTGCCCAGCATCAGATACGTTCCGAAGAGGCCAAACAACGCATCGCCGTACGCCGATCCCCACCGTGCGTCGTCCCCTTCAGCCGTGGGGTGATCCGCGAGGAACCGCTCACCGACTTCCTCCGCCTCCGCGAACCGCCCGGACGCCGCGAGGTGCGGCGCCAGCGTGCCGCGCACGAAGGCGAAGTCCCCGACGTCCGAGTGCTCATTCAAGCGGGGACGTTCATCGGGGGCCAGTGCCTCGATCGCTTCCACCCCGGCGGTCAGCTCGGGCAGGCCGCGGGCATAGTCCCCGAGGAATCCCCGGCAAACGCCGCGCGTGAACAGGACACCCGCCGCCAGCGCGTCGTCCCCCACGGATGCCGCCAGCCGTGCCGCTTCGTCGAGGTAGGCGATGCACGCGTCTGTCTCCGTGTTGCGCCGCAGCCGCGCGATCCGGTAGAGCAACCACCCCCGCTGCCCCGCGTCCTCGACGCTCGCTTCCAGCAGCGCGAGCGCCGCCTCAAACCGTTCTGCCGCCGTCGGCCACGCATACGCCGCCTGCGCCCGGTCGCCCGCCGCGACCAGCCACGCCACCGCGCGCGCGTCGCCAACTCGCTGGAAGTGATACGCCACCGCGTCCGGGTCGGGGTTGCGTGTTCCTGCGAGCACCTCGGCGACCCGGCGGTGGAGCTGGCGCCGCCGCAGGGGTGCGATCCCTTCATACACCGCCTCGCGGATCAGCGCGTGCGCGAACCGCACTCCGTCCCCACCCGCCGACTCGACGAGCAGCCGCGCCTCCACCCCCTGCTCGACGACCGCGAGCACCGCGTCCTCGTCCACCTCCGCCACCGCCGCCCAGAGCGCGAGCGACACCTCCTGCCCGATCACCGCCGCGACGGCGAGCAACCGCTGCGCCTCCTCACCCAGCCGTCCCACCCGTCCGTCGATCACCTGCCGCAGGAGGGCCGGGACGGCGATCCCCGCCAGATCACTTACCTGCCAGCGGCCATCCGCGTACTGCAGCGCTCCCTCCTCCGCCAGCGCGCGCAGCACCTCACCGACGAAGAGCGCGTTGCCCTCGGTCCGCGCGTGCAGGTAGGCGGCCAGCCGCGCGGCCTCGGCATCCGGCAATGGGTAGCGCACGGTGATGAGGGCGCGGATCGCCGCACGGTCGAGGGCGCGCAGATCGAGCCGCTCCGCGCCAGACTCGCGTACGAGCATGGGGAGTAGCTGGTAGAGGGGATGGTGACGGGTCAGCTCGTCGCTGCGGTACGTCACGACGAGCAAGATGGGCACGTCGGCGAGGGAGCGGGCGAGGAAGCGCAGGAGATCGAGCGAGGCGGTGTCCGCCCAGTGGAGGTCATCGAGCAGGAGGAGCAGGGGGCGTTCGACGGCGAGCGCGGTGAAGAAGTCGAGCACTTGCTGGAGGAGGGCGGCCTGGCTCGTCACCGCGCCGAGGGTGCCCCGCTGGGAAAAGGCCGCGGGGAGCGGGGGACCATCGGCGGGGCGGTAGCGGCTGAAGAGCTCGACCCAAGGGCCGTAGGGCGGTGTCTCGGTCAGATCGAAGCAGCGCCCCACGAGCACGAACGCACCCTGCGCGGTCGCTTCACGACAGAAAGTCTCCGTCAGCGCCGTCTTGCCGATGCCCGCCTCACCGCCGATCAAGACGACCCGCCCCTGCCCATCCAGCGCGTCCGCCAAGCGCTCGCGCAGGAGGGCCTGCTCGCGCGCTCGTCCGACGAGCGTCGATTGCGGCGCCGCTGGCGGTTTGGCAGCCACCAAATCCCTCATCCCTACAACATCCCCGCATAAGGTGTTTGGATTATACAGCAGCGGCGAGAGAGAATCGGACCACAAAGTTCAGAGTAATCTCAACGACGGTCTATGCCTCGTGCATTGTTGTCTCAAGTTTGCTATGCTGAGATCACCCGACAGAATAGCCCTTCTGCGTAGTAGCATAACAGTATGACGACCAAAAACACGCCGATTACGGTCCCACAACTCGCGAATTTCACTTCACGAAAGGGGACGGGGCTCGCCGACATTCTCGGTGAGGCCGTTCCCGACTCACTCACGGCGTGGATGACGCGCTATCTGATCTTTGCCATCGTCGGTGTCCGCTCCCCGCCGTCGCCGAAAGGACGGATTGCCCGCGTCCAGGGCAAGGGGAACACCGAACGCACCGTTTTCTTGTCCAATGATGCGCGCCTGGCGCTTGCCGACTGGTCGTTTCCGCTACCGTGGTCTCTGTCTTGTGACGGGAGGGACGCGATCGAGCGGCGGTTCGTATCCCTCCTCGGATACCTCCCCACATCTCCTCCGTCGGTCTTCTCTCCCCGGCCTCCCGTTGCTCGCCGCTCGACCCGCTCATGCACCGGCCTGAGGAAATCCCGCGGCCGCATCGTGTCGCACGATTCTTGCGATGCTCCTGTTCCGTATCTAGGGGTTTGCGCTATTCTGGTGTTTCGTTGTGCCATGGGTGACGTCCGACGCCGGGCTGCGGACGGAGAGGGCGGGGTTAGGTGACAGAGTCGGCCATCGCGTACACGGATCAATCGGACAGCGCCGTCGCGGGCGCGGCCCTCGGCGCGGAGATCGCGCGGGCGCTCCCCGGCGCGCCGCCTGATGCCCTCATCCTCTTCGCCTCCTCCCGCCACGACTACCCGGCGCTCCTCGCATCGCTCACGGCGGCGTGCCGCCCCGCCTGTCTCGTCGGCTCCTCGTCGGCGGGCGAATTCACCAAGGGGATGCGGGGCGAGGGGATGGCGTGCGCCGTCGCCCTGCGCTCCCCGGAGATGCACTTCTCGGCCGGGATGGCGCGCGACCTCGGCACCGACCGGGCGGTTGCCGCCCGGCAACTCACCGCCTCCTTCCGCGGGATCGCTGCGCACGACTACCTCCACCGCTCCGCCCTTGTGCTGACCGACGCCCTCGCGGGCCTCGCGGACGAGCTGGTGGAGCAGCTGACGGTGATCACGGGTGGGATGTATCAGCTCTTCGGCGGCGGTGCAGGAGATGACGCGCGCTTCGAGCGCACCCACGTCTTCTGCGGCACCGAGGTCGCCTCGAACGCTGCCGTGGCGCTCGAGATCCTCTCCAACACGCCGATCGGCATCGGCGTGGCGCACGGCTGGGAACCGGCGGGTGGCCCGATGCGTGTGACAGAGGCGGACGGGACGCGACTGGTGAGCCTGAACGCCATCCCCGCGGTGGAGGTCCTCCAAGAGCATGCGGAGGCGACGGGCCAGCGGTTCGATCCGGCCGACCCGCTGCCCTTCTTCCTGCACAATATCCTCGGCATCGAGACCGATGGCGGCTACAAGCTCCGCGTGCCGCTGGGTGTCGCGCCGGGCGGGGCGATCGTCTGCGCGGCGGAGATCCCCGTCGGCGCGACGGTCCGCATCATGCGCACCTCGGTGGCCTCCGCATCCGACGCGGCGGCGCGCGCGACCGCCGCCGCCGTCGCGCAACTGCACGGACTGCGGCCGCAGGTGGCGCTCTTCTTCGACTGCGTGGCGACCCGCCTGCGCATGGGCGGCGACTTCGGCGTCGAGCTGGGCGCGCTGCAGGAGGCGCTCGGCGCTGCGGACTACGCGGGCTGCAACACCTACGGACAGATCGCCCGCGCCGAGGGGCAGTTCAGCGGCTTCCACAACTGCACCGCGGTCGTCTGCGCGATCCCGTGATGGCCCCCTCCATCCTGCTCGATCCCGCGATCCTCGCGTTCGTCGACCGCCTGGTCGCCGACGCGGATCGGTCGGCCGCGGCACAGGCGTTGGCGCGCCATCTCGGCGGCGAGGACCTGATCGTCTTCGTGCCGGACCCCCACCTCGATCTGCCGCTCCCAGCGCTGGGCTTCCCACAAACCCTCCCCGGGGGACGCCTCTGGCACCGCTTCCTGCGCGACTGCCGGATTGCCGGCTATCGCGCCGGGGAACTGCCATCGCCGCGCGGCGGCGAACCCGTCTCCGCCTGCGGCGTGGCCGGTGCCGACGGCTCCGTCCTGATCCTGCTCGGCGTGCGGGATCAGGAACCGGACCTTGCGCCGGTCCGCGCCCTCCTGCCGCTGCTGGCCGCGGTGTTTGCCAGGGAGCGCGCGGCGCTCGCGCTGGCGAGCCGGGTCACGCTGGCGAGCCAGATGGCCGCACAGGCGCACACGCTGACCGAGGCGTTGGACGGCGCCCGCCGCGACCTGCAGCACGCGCTGGCCGGGGCGGAGGCGGCGCGGGAGCGGGAGGCGTTCCTCGGGAACGTGGGGGCAACCCTCGACGCATCGCTCGATTACGCGGAGACGCTGCAGGGGGTGGCCCGCCTGGTCGTGCCGACGTTCGCGGACTACTGCATCGTCGAACTGCTCGAAGCGGACAGGTCGCTCCGACCGGTGGCGGTCGCACATCGGGACTCGGCGCAGGACGACCTGCTCTGGGAGTACCGACGCCGTTATCCGGTGACGCAGGTGCAGCGGGAAGCGACCGTCGGGCTTGTGGAGCGCGGGGAGGGGCAGCTCTTCGCCGCCATCACGGAGGAGATGCTGCGCGGGATGGCGGCGGACGCGGCGCACCTGGCGGTGATGCAGGCGCTGGCGCCGAGCTCGTGCGTCGTCGCCCCGCTGGTGACGCGTGGGCGCGTGTTCGGCATCCTCTCCTGCGTGCGGACGGACGGGCGGCCGGCGTACGCGGCGGCGGACTTGCAGTTCGCGGAGAAGCTGGCGCACCGGGCGGCGCTGGCGATCGAGAACGCGCGGCTGTACTCGGAAGCACAGGAGGCCATCGCGGTGCGCGACCAGTTCCTGTCGGTCGCGGCGCACGAGCTGCGCACGCCGGTGACGAGCATCAAGGGCTACGCGCAGTTCCTGCAGCGGCGGCACGCGGCGCGGACGCTTGGTGACGAACAACTCGCGCGCTACCTCGGGGTCGTCTCCGACGCGAGCGACCGCCTCGACCGTCTGACGCGCGACCTGCTGGACAGCGCGCGCATCCGCACGGGGCGGCTCGCGTTCAACGTCGCGCCGGTTGATCTCGCCGCGCGGCTCGGGGAGGTGCTGGCGCGGTATCGCGAGCAGGCGGGCGGGCATCACACATTCGTCATCGAGCGCTGGGATGCGCCGTGCGCGGTGTCGGTGGACGCGGAGCGGATCGAGCAGGTGTTGACGAACCTCCTGGAGAACGCGGTCAAGTACTCCGCGGCGGGGACGGCGATCACGCTCTCGCTCGCCTGCGACGCCGAGGGGGTGTGCCTCAGCGTGCGCGACGAGGGCATCGGCCTGCCCACAGGGGCGGAGGAGGCGATCTTCGAGCCGTTCACCCGCGCGGCGAACGCGGAGGAGCGGCGGGTGCCGGGGTTCGGGCTGGGGCTGTCGATCTGCCGCCGGATCGCGGAGGGGCACGGCGGGCGGCTGTGGGCGGAGAGCGCGGGGATCGACCGGGGCGCGCGGTTCATGCTCTGGCTGCCGCGGGTCGCGCGGGATGGCGCGTCCCCCAACGAACGAGAGCAAGATGATGCAGCGGACATCTCGCCGGTGCATCCACTCACGCGCGAGTGAGGCGGTGCAAAAACGACCGTTTCGTGAGAGTAGAACAGGGGAAGACTAAAAAATTGCGAGATGGTCGTGAGATAGTAGTGGATACGGCCCTATTTGAGACGCACTCGGCACCGCCCTCTTGAACGATCTGCTATCCTTTTCTTGGCCTCCTTGCACGGCTGCAGCCGCAATGATGGTGCCCGTCCCACCGCCGCCAGGCAGCCGGGAAGGTGGACATGACCGATGGTAAACGACCGACCCGTGACTCCCTCCGTCAATCGTCCGTAAAGCCTACAGGATTTCGCTGCCCCTGCTGCGGTTATCCCACGCTCAGAGACCCGCATCGATTCACTACCTGCGGCCTATGCGCATGGGACAATGATGGACAGGATGATCCTTTTGCCGATGAGGTATGGGGCGGGCCGAATGGCTCCTTCGGCCTGTCGCTCAGCCGGGCACGCGATAACTTTCGCCATCATCTCTCGAAGTATGATGCCGATGACCCGATGAGTGAGCCCTATAGCCTGCGGGTGACCGAAGCAAAAAGTGCGATGGCGGCGTTCGAGGAAATGAAGGGCGACCTCCCTATCGGGAGATATGAAGAGTTGTGTCGGCGGGTGTTGGCATGCAAGCAGATGCTCTTGGAGGAATTGGGTAAATCCGCCTATGACGACGAATGGCAGAAGGAGCGAACGAAGCAACGGCGAGCATACTGGGAGCGACGCTACGGCAGCGAACAGGTAAAGAGTAGCCAGGAGCAGATCGCCCAATTACGCAAGCAGATGGATGCGGCACGCGCTCATCTTGCAGGCAGGCAAGTGCCCAAGCAGTAGGCGTGAACCGTCTCAAAAACGGACATTTATGAGATTGTGACTGAGCTGTGACTATAGCACAAGGTACTTATAATAGTGGTCAGGAGGTTTATTGAGAGACGAAGGAGCAATATGCAACGATTGAAACGCTTTTATTATCAGGCGAGCATCCGTGGCCTCAATAACAGGATTCACCGCAATCCCAACGACGCAGCGGCATACTCCCGTCGTGGCGTCGCCTACCGCGAACTTGCACAGCCTGCGCAGGCTCTTGATGACTTCGATGCGGCGATTCGCCTCGCCCCAAATTCTGAATTCGCGCATCTCGGTCGCGGTATCGCGTGCAGTGACCTCAATCAAGACGAATCTGCACTCCACGCTTTCGACGAGGCGATCCGGCTCGACCCGGACTTCGCATACGCGTACTATCACCGTGCCCTCACCTACCGACGCCTCAAGCAAGACGAACGGGCACTCGCCGACTATGATGCGGCACTTCGGCTCGACCCTGACTTCGCGTACGCGTACATCGGTCGCGGTGCCGTCTATCTCGATCTGTTACAACCCACTCAGGCGCTTGCCGACTTCGATGCGGTCGTCCGTCGGCAGCCCAAGAATGCGAATGCATATTATTCTCGGGGCGTAGCCTACCGCGACCTTGCAGATTATGAGCGGGCGATTGCTGATTTCGATGCGGCGCTGCGCCTTGAGCCTGGCTCCCGAGAGCGTACGAGAATCGCGGCTATAGCCACTACCAGATGGGAGCGTTTGAGCTTGCAATCGCCGATTTCGATGCGGCACTCCGTATTGATCCAGAAAGCGAAATAGCCTTCAAAGATCGAGAGGCTGCTCGTCGTGCGCTCGAATAGCACGCGCACCAAAAACAAACAGCGTTTCGACCCAGCACTTAACGGAGCTCACAACCGTCTCAAAACTCGAACACGATGACTCCGAAATCGGCGGTTGTGCCTGAAAACTGCCAATCAGTCACGAGTACGACCAAGGGAGAACAGGGAAAATCGGGCGAGGCTGTGACAACTGGCCACAGTCAAAGTGGGACGCGCAAAAACGACCGTTTTCGAGACGATCCTGTGGCACGTTTTGCCACTGGCCCGCTCCCCCGGTGCTTTCCATCCCTCGCCCCCGTACCATTTCGCCGCGTGCCCCGTTCATCTTTCTGGCGCCGCCCCGTACTCCAGCGACCGTCGGCGGATCCGTGCACTATCCGCTCGCAGGGGTTGCGGCGACTCGGGCGTCACTCCATGCATACGCCGTCCGTCGAGGAAGGACGGGCGACGGTCGATTTGCCGCGTCGACGGCTGCGCCCCCGCAGTCGGCTTCACCACGCAAATGCAAGGGCCGGCAGTATCTGGTCCGCTCCGCTACCCTTCGCCCGGAAATTGATTCGGGTATTGGAACAGCACGTCATCGCTATCGCCGCGGATACTCAGGATGGCCTTGCCGACGAACTCCACGGTGCACCCATGCTCCTCCACAAGCCACTCATGCCGGAGAAAATCATCGAGGCGCAATCGTCGCATCGCGCCGGTGGATGGCGCCGGGGGCGAGGCGAGCAACAGATCATACATGTATTGGCGTGATCCCTGAATCCCATTGACAGCTATCTCCTTGATTTCGCAGGGACCAGCGTAGCGGCTGTACGTCTCCAGGGTGTCCACCTGCGCGATGTGGCGCCAGCGCTGCTAGCGCACGAGGATCGTACACCCCGTCACCATGACCACGAGCGAAAGTGCCGGGGTGGACAGGGATACGCTGGCATGCTTCTCTA
>JAICJW010000459.1 GCA_025928215.1 Chloroflexia bacterium
CATCCACCGCGTAGCCGGCCGCGAGTAGCGCGTGGTCCACCGTACGGACGGTGCCGTCGCTGAGTGCAAGCCGCAACCGCTCTCCGGCGGCCTTCGCGGCGACGATGGACAGCCCCATCGTGATCGGCACATCGCGCAACCGGGGGCGCAGCCAGCCCGATCCGGCCGGGCGGATCGCGCGGCGGGCAGCGCGGCCTTGCAGGGCACGGGTGGGAATCTTCGTGAAGAGCGCGGGCTTGTCCACGAGGTAGTTCAGGCCCGGCGGGCCGATGTCGGACGCGGGGTAGAGGAGCGACTTCAGGGGATTCCAGTCGCTGTGCAGCGCCGCGTGCAGTTTCGAGCCGGAACCATAGCGGAGCCAGTGAATATTCACCGCCCGCGCGATCACCTCGACATGCGCTCCGGCCTCGTGCAAGAGCGCGGCGGATTCGAGCGCGCTCTGCCCGCCACCGATCACGGCGACGTGCCGCCCGGCAAACTGGCCGAAATCGCCGCACTCCGCCGGGTGCGATGCCAGCTGCGGCTCGATCCCGGCGAAGGGCGCTGGCCGCCGGGTGAACGCCGCGATCCCCGTCGCGACGACGACCCGCCCGGCGCGGACGGACTCGCCATCCGCCGTCACCAGCCGGAAGCCGCGCGCCTCCGGTTCGATCCGCGCGATCTGCCGCCGGTCCAGATCGGGCGCGACCTGCTGCCCAAACCACTGCCCGTAGGCGACGAAGCGATCGAGCGGCACCGGCCGCGGCACCGTAACGCGGGAGGTGGCATCGTACGCGTCCAGTGTCAGATCATGGGCGGGATCGGCGATATGGGAGGCTTCCCAATAGGAGCGCAGGAGCATTCCGGCGGGCATCTGGCGTTCCCAGAAGGCCATCGCCTCGCCAAAGATGTGCGTCTCAACACCCGCTGCCCGCAGATGCGCCGCCGCCGCCAGCCCATACGGCCCCGCGCCGATAATCGCTACCGGATTTGTCGTCATCCTCCCCTCCCTCTCGCCTTTTACATTCCGCGTTGCTGTCGGGCTACATCAGCACCGACACCACTACTCTCCTCGTCTCTTAGAACGCACCTTAAGTCTAATTTGTTACTCCCGTCTGTTTATTCGCGCATCCCGGGTGACGATTCAGTAATCAGCGAAGAGGGGGATCATGCTCTGCTCATTGCTCATTGCTCATTGCCCGTTACTCAGGTACACTATCGGGACGGGGAATTTGCACCCCGTTCGTGGTATGCGCGACGGAATGAAGGTAACGCTCGATGGCAACAAAGACGGCGAAGGGCAAAGGAGCGGCGATGCCCGCCGGGCAGCAGGTTCCAGCGGAGGCGCTGAACCGTATCGCCCAGGAGATCGCGGCGCGCCGCCGCCCGATGACGCTTGCGGAATTGCTCGAAATCGCAGAGAAGTAACAAGTGGAAAGTAACAAGTCAAAAGTAGCACTACCACTACTCCACCGTCTCCTTATCACTTGTTACTTTTGACTTGTTACTTTCCACTCCCGGAGGGAAGAATGGCACAAGTACTAGACGCGCCAACGCTGGAGGGCAGCGCGGCGGAGCAGGCGCTCGCGGGGGAAATCCTGCTGGTAATGCAGTCGCAGGGCCGCTTTTTTGAGACAGGATTGCCGATCCGGCAGCCAGTCGCGGCGCTCGCGGAATACGCGACCGCGCGCAAACTCGTCAAGAAGGATGCGATAAAGGCGGTCGAGGCAGCGGTACGCGCGAACCCCCTCGTCTTCGCGCTCGAAGGCGAGGGGGAGAACCTGACCGTCGTCACCACGCGCGACGGTATTTCGCCCACCATGCGCGCCGAAGGAATGTCGCACTCCTTTCCGCACCGGCTGACGGAGCCTGCCGCCGCGCCGCCTCCGGAGCCGAAGGCGCGCCCGGAACGCCCGCTCATTAATACGAACTGGTACAACGAGATCGTCGTCCCGGCAGGCGCGGAGGACGAAGAGGATGAGGACGAGGAGGAAACTGCCGACGCAGCGATCTTCGCGGAGTTGATGGAGGCGCATCAGGAGACGGTGGTGGAATCGCCGCTGGATAGCGCCGTCACGCCTGTCGAGCACGAGGAGGAAGTGGCCGCCGAACTCGAAGAGGTTGTCGAGGCCGCCGCCGATGCCTCCACACCCGCCGGTGCGCTGGAAGCAGCGCTGACGAGCGATCCACGCTTCGTCTCCTTCGGACCGGAATACTTCCTGCGCGACATGCTCGAATCGTATGGCCGCAATGACACCCGCCGCGTCAGCGAGTACATCAAGGAGCGGGGCGAACCGCTCTCCGATGTAGATATGTTGCTCGATGTCTACGGGAAGCGCCGCACGGACACCGATTTCCAGGCGGCCTGTTTCTCACTGAACGCGCATCTCGCGACGGAGAAGGACTTCGAGTTCGTCGGTACCACCGAGCGCCGCTTGTGGAGCGTTGAGGGCTTGCCGACGATCGGCTCCGAGAAGCGCAAGGCGGCCGATCTTGGCCAGGATTACCGCGTGCTCCTCGACTACCCGACGCCTGCGGACGAAGAATCTTCCGAGGCGGAGGAGTACGTCGAGCATATCCTGACCTATTACGAATATGAGTACGGCGTCCTGCCGCTCGATGGCGATCTGGCACGCTTCTTCCCGCAGGCGTATCTGCGCGGGCAGCGCTCCGCCGTCATCACCTTCGAGGCGCCACAGCACTACCTGACGTTCAATGTCGAAATCCGCTTCCCGACCGGCAACCGGGGCGGCTTCCTCAGCGGCTTCAGCACCTTCTTCCACGAGAACCTCGTCCCCGGTGCGCTCTTCACCATCGAGCGCGGCGACACGGCCGGGACCTATCGGATTCAGTATCTCCAGGTGAGCGCGCAGGAGCGGAAACTGTTGCAGGTGGACGAGAAGAAGGGCAAGTTCACCTTCAAGCCCGTCACCTTCTACTGCGCCACGCGGGATCAGATGCTCCTCAGCGAGCACCGGTTGCCGCGCCTCGCGCAGATGAAGCCGCTCGACGCGCGCGACCGCCGCGTGCTGGCGAAAGTCGTTGCAGCAGCCTTCGAGCGCGGCGGCGAGAATGTCGGGGAGGCGAGCGCGCCGCGCTATCTCGCCGAGTTCGACGATCTCTTCGCTCTCGCCAACATTGAACGCCCAACCTCCACGGAAGCCCTCCGCGCCATCCTCACTTCCGGCGCCAGTGGCTTCGCGGAGGAGGATGGCCTCTATTACTATTCGCCTTCGGCATAACGAGGACGGAGGACGGAGGAC
>JAICJW010000005.1 GCA_025928215.1 Chloroflexia bacterium
ATCATGCCGCCGCCGCCACCGATGCCGCCACCCATGCCCCCCGCGCCCATGCGGGACTGCGCGATGGCGTCAATTTCATCGAAGAAGACGATGCACGCGCCCCACTCCATCGCCTGCTTGCGCGCCTTGCGGTAGATCATCGAGGCCTGCAAGGGGCCCATACCGATGAAGACACCGATCAGCGACGGCGCGGAGCAGTAGCAGAAGGGGATTTTCGCCTCGGTCGAGATCGCCTGCGCGAGATAGGACTTGCCGGTGCCCGGAGGCCCTTCGAGCAGCAGACCGCGAATCACTTCGCCGCCCATCTGCTTGAATTCCTTCGCCCCCTGCAAGAGGACGACGACGCGGCGCGCCCCTTCGAGCACTTCCGGGTTGCCCTTGTAGTCCTTGAAGCCGATACCGCCCTCGCCCGGCTTCATCCAGGTGACGCGCGGCCGCCCCATCAGGAAGAAGAACGCGCCGAACTGCACCGCCATGAAGGTGACGGCGAACATCAGTTGGAAGATCAAACCGATGATCGGGTTGCCGGACATGAACGAGGAGAACCGCCGTGACCATTCCGCCTGATTGCGGAAGACGATGATCACGAAAATGATCACGCAGATACGGAAGAGCCATTTCGGGCCGCGATAGCGCAGCCACCGGACGAGGTTGTCAATCTGCTCGTCCGCCGCGCGGTCGAGATCCTCTTCCGCGTTGATGTACTCGTTCGCGTAGGTCGGCTTCGGGCCGAGGCCGCGCAAATCCGGGGGCGTGTAGGGGCCCGCGCCCGGTAAGGGGATCGGCGCCGGTGGCGCCGGCGGGTACGTGGGCGGCGCGTACGGCGGTGGTTGTGGCTGGGGCTGATGCGGTGAGTACGCCGGGTATTCCGGTTCTTGCTCGTTCGCCATGACCGTCACTTCCTTCTCTCACTGCCCGTAGGCACACGCCTGAATGACTGCCCCCTAAGGGCCTTTGATCTGCTGCAGCACGTAATCGTAGAGTTGATCGCTCACCTGGCCGATCTGGCCGTTGGCATCCATGATGAACACCAGGGGGACGGAGGTCTTCTGTGCGCCGGTGCCGACATCCGCGACATAGAAATACATACCGCCTTTGGCCGGATCAACCGCGCCGTTCTTGCCATAGCCGGCGACATAGTGATACCCGGCGTAGGTGAAGCCCTGTTGCTGCTCCATCTTCAGGACGGCATCGAGGACGGTCTTATCATCCCCCCGTGAGATGCGGTGCGCCTTCTCCTGCGCGCCGAGGGTGTTCCAGACACCGTCGGTGTCGCCCTTCTGGACGGCGGTCAGATAGGACTGAACGGCGGGCGTTTCCGGCGGGAGGGGGGCCGTGCCGTTCTTATTCGCCGCATTGGGCGTTGCATTCGGGCCGCTGCCCGTCAGCCATTTATCATAGGCGAGCCAGCCCGTGAAGAGCACGACCAGCAGCAACGCGACGGTGAGACCGGGCCGGACACCGAACATCACTTTGCCGATCGCGCCCGTGCCGCGGACGGTGCGCCGCATTATGCGACGGCCCATACGCGCCTTGGAGACGCGCGGCGCGGGCGGCGCGGCGACGACTTGCCCATGCGATGCGTACGGATTGGCGACCGGCGCCGCGTAGCCGTCGGCAATCGCGGGGGTATACGCCTGCTGCGCGGAGGGATGGGGTACGGCCGGAGGCGGCGCCGGTCGCGGCGGAACGTGTGCCTGCGGTGTGTACTGCGGGGAGGGTTGCGGCCGTGGCGCCTGGTATTGCACCGGTTCCTGGCGCGTCGGTCGGGGCGGATACTGCGGCAACGGCGGTGTCCAGACGAGCCGCTCCTGCTCCGAGCGTTCGCGCTCCAGGCGCTCCTGCTCCGCATCAATCGTGAATGGCTCGGTGTGATGCCCGCCGCTCGCCGCTTCCTGCGGTTCGCCGGGCGGCGCCGCCCGCGCCTCCGGTTCGGCTGCCACAGTCACGGGCGGTTCCTGCTCTCGTTCAACGGCGCGGGCCGGACGCTCATCGTCGGGCGGGGCGTCATGTGGCGGTGCTTGATAACGCTCGGTCATGTATCAACCCCTCTTGTCGTCCGGTCGCATGTGCATGCCAAGGGCGCGCGTCTTCACGATTACCGACCAGCGTACGGAGTAATCCTGAATTTCCGATGAATGCGCCCTGAAAACCCGCTGAACGTGTGTGATTTTTCGCCGTGTCGGGATCATAGATGCCACTCCGCCAGGTTCGGCCTTCTCGCCCCCACACGCGGCAAACCGTTTGCCAGCGCGCGGCGGCATCACCCTGTCCCGCCTCCCCAAAGCATGCCGCAGTGTAGCACATATCCGTATCGGCGTTCAATGTCGTCGCTGGCGCACCGCAATGCCGTAAACGTTTCGCTTCTCCTTGTCATTCCCGCACCCCGCGTGTACGATGCCGCAACGGAGCAACGAGTAACAGCGGTCAATCCGGGTTGACAACGAGCGACGATGGGTAAGGAGGGGCGCGATATGGCACAGCGGCTTGTGGACTTGCGGAGTGATACGGTCACGCGGCCAACCGCCGCGATGCGCCGGGCGATGGCCGAAGCAGACGTCGGGGACGATCAGTACGGTGAGGACCCGACGATCAACCGGCTGGAGGCGCTCGCCGCCGACATGCTCGGCAAGGAGGCGTCGCTCTTCGTCGTCGGCGGCACGATGGGCAACCTCTGCTCCGTCCTCGCGCACTGCCAGCGCGGGCAGGAAGTGATTATGGGCGATCAGTGTCACATCGTCCTCTATGAAGCGGGCGGTACGGCCGTCCTCGGTGGACTGCCGTGGCGCATCCTGCCGAACACCCGCCAGGGTACGATGGAGCCGGAGGCGATCCGCGAGGCGATTCGGGGCGACCGCGAGGGGGAGCCGCCGACGGGGGTTTTGTGTGTCGAGAACACGCACAACCGCTGCGGTGGCCTGCCGCTCGACCGCGCGACGATCAAATCTATGGCCGATGTCGCCCATGAGCACGGCATCCCCGTCCATATGGACGGCGCGCGCGTCTTCAACGCCGCCGCCGCGCTCGGCGTCCCGGTGTCGGAGATCGTGCGGGACGTGGATTCCGTGCAGTTTTGCCTTTCCAAGGGGCTTGCCGCGCCGGTCGGCTCGATGATCGCCGGGTCGGCGGATTTCATCGCCCGCGCGCGGCGGATGCGGCGGATCGTTGGCGGCGCGATGCGGCAGGCGGGCGTGCTCGCTGCCGCCGCCATCGTCAGCCTCACCGAGATGGTCGATCGCCTGCCTGAAGATCACGCGCGCGCCCGGCGGCTGGCGGAAGGGTTCGCCGATGTCCCCGGTATTTTCGTGGACCTCGAACTGGTGCAATCGAACATGGTCTTCTACAAACTTGATCCGCCGAACCCTGATTTCGCCGCGGAGATGAAGGCGCAGGGCGTCCTCGTCGGCGGTGGCCAGTATGGCGGTCGGATGGTCACGCACTACGAAATCACCGACGCGGACATTGACACAGCGATCATGGCGGCGCGGAAGACCGTCACCGCCCTCTCGCGGTAACGGAGAACGCGGAACGTGGAGCGCGGCGTATGGACGGTGCGGGTCCGAGCGGCCTCAGTGGGAAGCATGTCGCGCTCGGCGTGACGGGCAGTATCGCGGCGTATAAAGTCGTCGAACTCGCCCGCTTGTGCGTCACGGCGGGTGCGACGGTGGACGTGCTGATGACCGAGGGGGCGACGCGCTTTATCACGCCGCTCACCTTCGCAACCCTCACGCAGCGGCGTGTCTGGACGACGCCCTACGAGCCGTGGAGCGAAGCCGAGGAAGGGCATATCGCCGTCGGGAGGCGGGCCGAGTGCTTTGTCGTCGCCCCCGCGACGGCGGACATGCTGGCGAAACTCGCGCATGGCCTCGCGGACGACATGGTTTGCCTCTCCGCCCTCGCCAGCAGCGCGCCGCTCGTCCTCGCCCCGGCGATGAATCACTATATGTGGCTGCATCCCGCCGTGCAGGAAAATGTGGCGACCCTGCGGGCGCGCGGCGCGCGGATCGTCGGGCCGGATGCGGGGCCTCTCGCCTCCGGCTTCGTCGGGATGGGCCGCCTCGTGCCGATGGAGCGGTTGTTTGGCGAAATCGCCGGGATGTTCAGGCAGCGGCGCGAACTCGCCGGGCGGCGCATCGTCGTCACGGCAGGCGGGACGCGAGAACCGCTCGACCCCGTGCGCTATCTCGGTAATCGCTCATCAGGGCGGATGGGCTATGCGATCGCGGCGGCGGCCGTGGCGCGTGGCGCGGCAGTGACGCTCGTTTCCGGCCCGACCGCGCTCGCGCCGCCCGTCGGCGTGACGTTCGTCCGTATCGAGACGGCCGCCGAGATGGAGGCGGCGACGCGCCGGGCCGTCGTGGATGCGGATGCCCTGGTGATGAGCGCGGCGGTCGCGGATTTCCGACCCGCGCACAGGGCGGCGCACAAGATCAAGAAGACGCCCGACGGCGCGGTGCCGGAGATTGTGCTGGAGCGCACGCCAGATATCCTCGCCGGGCTGCGGGACGTACGAATTATCAAGGTCGGCTTCGCGGCGGAGACGGATGACCTGCTCCAGAACGCGCGGCAGAAACTGGCGGCGAAGGGACTGGCGATGATCGTTGCGAACGATGCCGTTGCGACGATTGGCGCGCGTGACAGCACGGCGACCTTTCTGTACGCTGATGGACGGACGGAGGAGCAGCCGGAGATGGCGAAGGAGGCGCTTGCGGAGTGCATCATTGACCGGCTCGTAACGCTTTTGAAGGCATAGGATATGATCCGGTGGAGCAGGCTGAAGCCTGCTCCACCGCCTAAAGGGTGTAGTCATTGGTGTCGGTGGATCGGAGGAGACGCATGAACAAGTCCGTGCATAAGAACGAGTTCATCAAGACCGTGGCGGAACGGGCGAACGTGACGCAGGCGGATGCGTCTCGCGTTGTCACCGCCGCGCTGAAACTGATTTCACAGACGTTGCAAGAGGGCGATAAAGTCGTCCTGACCGGATTTGGTACCTTCGAGATGCGGCGGCGGAGCGCGCGCAAGGGAATCAACCCACAAACGGGCAAACCGATTACAATAGCGCCATCGGCAACGCCGGGCTTCACGGCAAGTTCGACGTTCAAAACGCAGGTCAACCAGACCGGGAAGAAGTAGGGGGAGCGCGCGATGCAAGGTTTGTCACGCACGATGTTCCGCAGTCTGATCGGCGTCGCCCTGGCGGCGCTCGCCACCTGGCTCGCGAATTATCTCACCGAGCGCATTTTCGGCCCCGAAGAACTCGAAGCGGGTGACGAGAGCGCGGCGACGCACCACGCCGCTTGATCGCCGAACGTGCGACTGCTTCTCATCATGAACCCGGTGGCGGGGCGGCGTTCGCCGCTCGCCGTTGAGCAAGCGGTCCGCCGGTCGTTCGAGCGGCGGGGAATCGTTGCGACGATTGATACGACCGTGACGCGTACCGCCACGGACGCGACGCGCATCGCGCGCGACGCGCGGGATCGGTACGATAGCGTCGTTGCCGTCGGCGGTGATGGGACGGTGCGGGATGTCGCCGCCGGGCTGTGCGGGTCGGAGACGCCGCTCGCGATTATTCCCAATGGCACCGCGAATGTCCTTGCTGCTGATCTCGGTATTCCGATGCGCACCGAAGCCGCCGCCGACCTCCTCCATGCGGGCGCGCATACCGCGCGCCTCGATCTCGGCGATGTGAACGGCAGGCCGTTTGTCCTCAATGTCGGCGCGGGATACGCGGCCAGATTGATCCTCGATACTCCCCGATTGTGGAAGCGGCGCATCGGCTCCTTCGCGTACCTCCCTGCCTCCGTGCGCGCAACCTTCGCGCGGGATCGGGCGCGCATGACGGTTGATATAGATGGCGAGCGGCGATACGACGGCCGGGTGCAGATGATCTTCGTTGCCAACAGCGGCGGCGTCGGTGGCCGCGCGATTCAGATCGCGGAGGCCGTGCGCTACGATGATGGGCTGTTCGCTATCGTTGTCTTCGGCCCTCGTTCCCCACTCGGCACGCTCATCGCCTTCACCCAACTCGCCGCGCGGCGCTGGGATCGCATCAGGGGGGCGCAATTCTGGGAGGGCGCCGAAATCACCGTGACGTGCGATCCCCCCCTGCCGATGCAGGTGGACGGCGACGGCATGGGCACGACACCCTTCACGATTCACATGCGGCCCGCCGCGCTCCGTGTGATCGTCCCGGATGCTCCATGATGAACGACTGCCCGACGATTCCCTGGTTGCACGAGAGGCTCGCCGCGGCATACGGGCCGCAAACGGCCTGGTGGCCCGCCGAATCTCCGTTCGAGGTCTGCGTTGGCGCGATCCTCGTGCAGCATACGACGTGGCAACAGGTCGCCCGCGCGATCGCGAATCTGAAAGCGGCGGGCGCGCTCGATCCAACAGCGGCCTTCGCGCTGTCTGCTGAGACGATGGAAAACCTCGTGCGGCCCTCCGGAACGTTCCGGCAGAAGGCGCGGCGGTTGGCGGGATTCTGCCGCCAGATCATGACGCGCTGGGACGGTGATCTCGCCGCGATGCTCGGCCAGGATGGCGTGATGCTGCGCGCGGAATTGCTCGGCATCTGGGGGATCGGCGAGGAGACGGCGGACGCGATTCTCCTCTTCGCCGCGCATCAGCCCGCCTTTATTGTGGACACGTATACGGCGCGGATCGTCCGGCGGCTCGGATGCGTGGCGGATGACAACACGCGGCATGCCGTCCGCTCTCTGTTCACCGACGCGCTGCCGCATGACGCGGCGATCATGCGTGAGATGCACGCGCTCCTCGTCACGCATGCGAAAGCCCATTGTCGGGCGACGCCGCTCTGTAGTGGCTGCCCGCTCACTGACCGTTGCGCATACTGGAAGGAACATGCCGCATGAGCACCGATACGATGCCCCCCTTTCGCGAGCGATTCAACGGCGCGGTGGCGGCGAACGGATCGCTCGTCTGCGTCGGCCTCGACCCGGACCTGACGATGCTGCCCGTCGCGCTCCGATCCCTGCCAACAGAGGAGGCGTTGACAACCTTTCTCCACGGCATCATCGCGGCGACCGCCGACCTCGTCTGCTGCTACAAGCCGAATCTCGCCTTTTACCTCGCGCACGGCGCGGCGGGGTGGAAGGTGTTGCTCGGCTTGCGGGCAGTGATTCCTCAACATATCCCGATGTTGCTCGACGCAAAATTTGGCGATGTCGGCTCGACCGCCGCGCTGTACGCACGCACCGCCTTTGATGTCGTCCGTGCGGACGCAGTGACGGTCAGCCCGTACGTCGGTAGCGATGCGTTGTCTCCCTTCTTCGCCCGCGACGACCGCGCGGCCTTCGTCCTCTGTAAGACCTCCAACCCCGGCAGCGGCGATTTGCAGGACCTCCCACTCGCGAGCGGAGAGGCGGTATCGTTGCGGGTTGCCGCGCGCATCCACGAATGGGGCGTGGCGCGGGGCAATGTCGGCGCGGTCGTCGGCGCGACGTATCCGGCCGAGATGGCGGCGATCCGCGCCGTGATCCCCGATGCGCCGATCCTCGTACCGGGTATCGGCGCGCAGGGCGGCGACCTCGAAGGTTCGGTCCGCGCGGGGATGGATCGCGACGGCGCGGGCATCCTCATCAGCGCGAGCCGGAGCGTCCTCTACGCCTCGTCCGGTTCGGACTTCGCGGATGCCGCGCGCGCCGAGGTGACGCGATTGCGCGACGCGATTAACGCCGCGCGCCGGGGTAGTTAGGATGCTGCCAATCACCTATGGCCCCTATCGCGAGAACGATCATGATGCCGTCGTCGCCCTCCTCAATCTCATCACGGACGACCTCGGCGCGGAGGTGCTGGCAGTCGTGGGCGCGAAGCCGTCGCGGGCCGTCTCCGTCGCGCGGGACGGCGCGGCAACAGTCGGCGTCATCATCGTTGCATTGATCGGTTGGAGCGGCGATGCGCATCTCCGGTTTCTCGCTGTTGACGCGGCATATCGCGGTCGGGGGATCGGCGCGGCGCTCGTCGCATGGGCGCGCGAGACGGCAACTGCCGCCGGCATGCGCCGCCTCTACGTGGATACCTCGCATGATAATGTGCGCGGCATGCAGTTCTATATCCGCCAGGGATTTATCCCCGAAGTCTGCCGGTTCGACTTCTACAAGCCGGGGCTGCATCAGGTCAACCTCTGGCTGGATTTGCCGTATACCGCCGGTGTGCGGACGGGACGAGGTGGCGGAGGCCGGGCGGCAGGAGCCGGAAACGTTATCGCGATTGATCGCTACCGCGAATCCGACCGGGCGGTCGTCGTCGCGCTGATTGACGCGATCACCTGGCAGGGGGACGGCCTCGGCGTATTGGAAAACGCGCTCCGCAACGATTGGGAAATCTTCGTCGCGCGCGATCGTGATGCGCCGGTCGGCACGCTCCTGTTGCAGATCACGCGCTGGAACGCGACGGCGCACATCGGCATGCTCTCCGTGTTGCCGGACTATCAAAGCCGGGGCGTCGGCGCGGCGCTCGTCGGGGCGGCGCGATCGCTGGCGCGGAAACGGTCGTTGCGGCGGCTGACGGTTGGCACCGGGCATGCGAACTGGCGGGCGCAACTCTTCTATCTACGCAACGGCTTCGTCCCCGAATTTTGTCATCATAACTTCGGCGGCCCCGGCATCCACGAAGTGCTGCTCTGGCAGGACATCTAATCGGCAAGCAAGGCAAGGTGCTTTGTATTGGCGCGCTCGACGGTCGCGTCTAATGCGGCTTCGACATGCGCGCGGTTCGGGCCGACGAGGAAGAGGTGTTCGTGGTTGCGCAGGTGCGAGACTGTGCCGACTTTCTCGCCGCTCGGGTTGAAGATGCCGATCTGCGCGCCGACGTATCGTTTGAAGTCAAGGGCGACGGAGGCGACGTATCCCTTGCCGTCGAGCATCGCGGTGATTTCGTCGCGCGTGAAATACCCCTCGGAGTTGAATGAGACGAGCAGATACGGCGCGCGGATCGCGTTCAGCAAGTCCGCGAAGACCGTTCCTGCCTGCTTCTTCGAGTTGTACGCGCTCTTTTCCGTCCGGCAGTCCTCCCGCTTCTTCGCGATGCCATAGGTGGGCGGCGCGTCGTTGCGGACGAAGGTCTCCCAGATGTGGTAGTTGCTGAAGTACGAGTGCTGATTGTAGGGCGGATCAATGTAGACGAGGTCAATATCATCGTCCATCTGCCGAACGAGGTCGTTCGCATCTATGCGCGTCACCATGCCGCTACCGGGTAGCAGGTCGGGCAGCCGCAGTGCGAGTGGGTTGGAGGACCGGGCCGACCATCTTTTCAGATAGGCCATCTGTAATCCGGTCGTCGAGTCCACGCGGTCGGCGGCCTCGATGAGCGACGTGAGCAAGATCGCTCGTTCCGTTTCGTTCGCCGCCAACACGTCAATACCCGCGCGAATGGCGTCCATCTTCATCCCATTGAAGGGCTGAAAGTAGCGCGACTCCTCGCAGAACGTCTCGGTAATATATCCATGCACCGGCGATAACGCCATCAACTCCGTTAGGAGCCGTCGAAGCCGACCCTCGTTTACCGATTCCGCATCCGTGGCGATATACGTTCGGCCAAAAACCTCGCTATACGTTGCGAGGTCGTTGCTGTGGACCCAGCGGTCGCACCGCTTCAGTGCCTGCCCGATCCGTGTCGTACCCGCGAACAGATCGCAGACCCGCCGCACATCGGGAAGTCCCTGGACTATCCCGCTGATGTATGGCACGAGCGTTCGTTTCGAGCCGAGATACTTAATCATCTGGGTGAGGTTCCCTCGCTCCCCGGCGTACTGCTACACTGAGAGATACTGGGGGCGTGTCGCGCCCGGTTTTGCGAGAGGCAGGAGGAGCGGATATGGCGGAATACATCGTGCGGCTCTATTTCAAAGGTGGCATGACGATGGACGTGCCAATCACACTGGCGGAAGACGAGGAACCGGACTTGACGTGGTTCCTCGGTGAATCGAGCGACCCGGAGGAGCGGATGACCGTCCTCACCGAAGGGCAGTATGCATGGAAAGCGTCGGACGTGCTCGCCGCCGAGTGGTATGAGAACCCCGCTGCCACCGATGAGGCCGAGGGGTCATAGTCGCCGCCGAAGGTGAATGCGCCACGGATGACGGCGGCCGCAAGGCCGCCGTCATGCATGGGATCCCGGTCGCCGGTCACCGGTTTAGTCGTCCCCAGTGCTCGCCTCTAAGACCTGATCGGTCGGCGGGGCGACGCTCTCGGTCGTCAGACGGGCAAGCCGTGTCCAGGCAAGTTGCCGCCGTGCTTCCATAAGAGCGTCGTACTCATCAACCGGCAGGATCGCGACCTGTGGTCTGCCATGCGCGGCGACAATGACCGCACTCTTGCCGTTCCGCACCTGATCAATGACCGCACCAATGTTGCGCTGAAACTCTGTTGACGAAATGGTCTTCGTCTTGGCCTCGGCCATGCTGCCCTCCCACGCTGACGGCATTGCGACACCGGCACATCGCTCGCCGCTGGCCTGTACGCACAAAGCGTACGTACACTCGTAGTCTACGGTATCTGCGGGAAACGCGCAAGAGGGGCAGGCTGTGGAAATCCCGTAGTACGCGGACAAAGGTGAGCGGCGGGCCCTTCTGCCCGCCGCTCCCTGATCGATTTCGGGTTGCCCCGGTCCTGCACGCGATGCCGACGATGCCTCTTGCAGGCGATCCTCCGCGTCCGTCTCGCCGAGCGCTCACTCCCTTGATGCGCTCATCCTACGCCCGGATGCTGACACGCACATCCGTAATTGCACCTATTTTGCTGACATCGTTGTCAGGATCGCATGACGCACGGCTTCGATGGTTGGCACGGCATCGGTGCGGAGCGGGCCACTCGGAATCGGTACCGGGACTGCGCCGACGCGCACCACGGTCGCGATGGTTTCCGCGCCGATCCCGCCTGCCACCCACGCCTCGTGGACGGTAATTCAGCCTGCCAAAACGAGACGGCAGGCTGAAGCCTGCTCTACCGTATATCTACAGTGCGGAAAGCGTCTCGGTTTGTACACTGCTGACGTAATATTCCGCGCCGTTCTGCTCGACGAAGCGGAGGACGCTGGAAAGCATTTCGTCGGCATGGCGGGCGGCGGTGCTCGTGCAGGTGATGCCGATGACGGCGATCCCCCAGGTATCCTGCGCTTCGATCTCCGCCGCCGAGACGTTGAAGCGGTTCTGCAGGCGCGCCAGGAGCGATTTGACGACGCTCCGTTTCTCCTTCAGCGAGTGCGCGCCGGGCAGTTCGAGCGTGATCCGCGCGATACCGACGATCACTTATTCCATCACCAGCAAATCACGCGGCGCGCCGTTCAGTTTCTCGCCGCCCGTCGCGGTGCAGACGACGCTATCCTCGATGCGAACACCGAATTTGCCGGGAATGTAGACGCCCGGTTCGTCGGAGAAGACCATACCGACGCGGAGGGGCAATGTGTTTCCCTCGACCATGTACGGCTCCTCATGCACATCGAGGCCGAGGCCGTGACCGACGCGATGAATGAAGTACTCGCCGTAGCCGGCGTCGGTGATGACCTTGCGCGCCGCCCGATCAATCTCCTGGCAGGCGACTCCGGGCCGCACCGCCGCGTAGGCCGCCTCATTCGCCCGCAGAACGACCGCGTAGACCGTGCGGTATTCGTCAGATGGCGCGCCGATGTGAACCGTTCGGGTAATGTCCGAGACGTAGTGCTTGTACCGCCCGCCGAAATCGAAGACAACGGCGTCGCCCTCGCCGATCACGCGGTCGGCGGTGTGATAATGCGGGCTGGCGCTGTTCGGGCCGGAGGCGCAAATGCAGAAGGCGACCGATTCCATGCCGTGATCGCGCATCAGGCTCATCAGTCGCTCGGCAGCTTGCAGCTCGGTCAGCCCGGCGATCTTCGTCTTGGTGAAATCCACCCACGCCTCATCGGTGCGGTGGGAGGCCTCGCGGATCAGCGCGACTTCCGCCTCGTCCTTGCACATCCGCAGCTCGCGCATAATGTCGCCCGCGATCTCCCACTTCACCTCCGGCAGATGGCGTTGCATTTTGAGCAGGAAACTTGCCCACAGTTCGTTGCCGGATGCGACCATGCGCGCGCCCGTCTCCCAGATGATATCCGCCGCCATATTCGCCGGATCGGCGGTCTCCTCCCAGGCGACGGGCTCAAATGGCACCCCGGCCGGGCCGAGGCGCGGCGCTTCCAGTTGCGGCACGACAATCTTCGGCTCGCCCTCTTTGGGGACGATCATCAGCGTCAGTCGCTCGCTGGTGTGCGCGGGATAGCCTGCGAGATAGAGGAGGTCCGATCCGGCGCCGATTGCCAGCGCATCCACGCCCTGCCGCGCCATCTCTGCCTGCGCCCGCCGCACCCGGTCGCGATAATCCGCTCGCTGCTTGTCTGCCATCGCGTTCCTCCTCAAAGAGTAGCCAGTAGACAGTAGTCGGTAGTCGGTAGTCAGAGGGATCATCCCCCTTCTGACTACTGACTACTGGTTACTGTCTACTGACTCCTTCGTGCTGTCAATCACGCGCAGGGTGGGCCGAGGTTGGCGAGGGTGGGGTTGGCGCCCCATTCGGCCCAGCCGCCATCGTATAGTCTGACGTTCACATAGCCGAGCGCCTTCAGGGCGAGGAAGGGCAGGGCGGCGTCGTTGCTGAAGGTGCCGTAGATGGCGATCTGCCGGTCCGGTGTCGCGCCGACACCGGCGAGCATCGCCCGCAACGCGTCCGGGGAGCGGAAGGCCGGAAGTTTCGGGTCCTGGATGAACGATGTCCACGGCAGACGATGAGCATTGGGGATGCTGCCGATCCGCATCGTGTTCTCCCACGTCTGTGTCATCTCCGTGTCAGTCCGGACATCGAGGATGACCGTTTGTGGATCAGTAATCGCTTTGGACATATCGCAGCGGTTGATGTGGAGTGATTCGTCCGGCAGATCGCGATAGAAGACGTGGGGCGCGGTGTGTACCCGTTGCTCGATCCCGTATCCCGCCGCCGCCCAGCCCGCCAGCCCGCCATTGAGAATGCGGACATTCGGATGACCGGCGTACCAGAGCGCCCACGCGAAGCGCGCCGCCGCTCGATTATCGGTGTGGTCGTAGACAACAACCAGCGTCTTGTCCTCGATACCGAGGTTGCCGAACGTCTTCTCGCGCTCCGGCTTCCCCGCCAGCCGCCCGTAGGTATCGGAGTGAAGCTCAACCAGATCTTCCCGGTACGCATGGACCGCGCCCGGCACATGACCGAGCACGTACTGTGGATGGTCGGAAACATCAATAATGCGGATGTCCGGCGCGCTGATATGGTCCCTGAGCCACGACGGTTCCAGAAGCGCGATGTCCGGCCATTGATAGGTGAGAAGCGGTGATGTCGTTGCATTGGACGCCGGTACGTCCGCCGTTGAGCAGGCGGTGAGGAGAATCGCAATGAGAAGAAGAAGACCTAACCCCCCGGCCCCCTTCCCGAAAAGGAAGGGGGAGCGGTAGGGGCGCGTAGCATGCGCCCGCTGACGGTAGCGGGGCAGCAAGGGAGGGAGGTATCTCATGCAACGAGCGTAGCACAAGTCGGTCAGTTGCGGTACGATGCCGCGCAGGGAACGGGAGACGAGGGACGGCGATTGCGCCGCGATCGGAGCGAGTGGAGAGGAACAAAGCCCGTATGGCAACCACGACGTTACAGCCGGAAACGACGAGCGCGGGAGAAGCCCCGCCAGCCCTGGAGCCGGTTCTTTTCACGCTCGGTTCGCCGGGTCGCCGCGCGGTCTATTTCCCCACGCTCGATGTCCCCGAAGCCCCATTGCCGACGGACTATCTGCGCGCAAACGATCCAGACGACACGCTTGCGTGGCCGGAACTCTCCGAACTGGAGGTCGTTCGCCATTTCGTTCATCTCTCGCAACTGAACATGGCGATTGACGTCAATTTCTACCCGCTCGGCTCCTGCACAATGAAGTACAACCCGAAGGTGAATGAGGTCGTCGCCGCGATGCCCGGTTTCGCGGCGATCCATCCCTACCAGCCGGAGGCGTCCATCCAGGGCGCCTTGCAGATTATGTACGACATGCAGGAGTATCTGGCGGAAATCTCCGGCTTCGATGCCGTGACACTCTGCCCGGCGGCGGGCGCGCACGGCGAACTGACCGGCATCCTGCTCATCCGTGCCTACCACGAGAGCCGGGGTGAGGGTGGGCAGCGGCGCGTCGTGCTCGTGCCGGACAGCGCGCATGGCACGAACCCCGCGACCGCCGCGATGAGTGGCTACAAGGTCGTCACCGTCAAGTCGGACGAACGCGGCAACGTGGATGTCGAGGCCCTGCGCGGCCTCGTCGGGCCAGATACCGCCGCTTTGATGATTACGAACCCGAACACGCTCGGCCTCTTTGACGAGCACGCGAAGGAGATCGTCGAGATCGTCCATAGCGTCGGTGGTCTCGTCTACAACGACGGCGCGAACTTCAACGCCATCCTCGGTATTGTCCGACCGGGCGACATTGGCTTCGATGTGATGCACTACAACCTGCATAAGACCTTCTCCTCGCCGCACGGCGGGGGCGGGCCGGGTGCGGGGCCGGTCGGCGTCAAGAAGGAGTTGATTCCCTTCCTGCCCGCGCCGTTCATTGTCAAAGAGGATGAGACGTATCGCCTGACGACGCCGGCGCATTCGATTGGCAAGTTGCACGGCTTTCACGGCAACTGGGGCGTCATTCTCCGCGCCTATACCTATATCCGCTCCAATGGTGGCGAGGGGTTGCGGACGATCTCCGAGACGGCGATCCTCAATGCGAACTACCTCCTGTCGCAGGTGCGCGCGAACTATCATCTCGCCTATGATCGCTCCTGCATGCATGAGTTCGTGCTCACCGATCAGAAGCAGCGGCCCGCCGTACGCACGCTCGATATCGCCAAGCGGATCATTGATTACGGCTTCCATCCGATGACGGTCTACTTCCCCTTGATTGTTGAGGGCGCGATGCTCGTTGAGCCGACGGAGACGGAGACGAAGCAGACGCTCGATGCCTTCGCCGCCGCGATGAACGCCATCGCCCGCGAGGCCGCCGAGACGCCCGAGATTGTCACGACCGCGCCGCATAACGCGCCGATCACGCGCCTCGATGAAGCGACCGCCGCCCGCAAGCCGAACCTCCGCTGGCTTCCCGTTGCGGTTGCGCCGGAGCAAGGTTCGCCTCTCGCCGCGCGGTAAGGAGAGCAGATGAGGCATGGCGATCTTGTCCAGCCCGGTCGCGATTCATCTATTGGCAGACAACGCGGATTTGATCGCACCCATCGGTGAATTGCGATGGCGAGAGTGGGGTCACGCGCCCGATCCCGAAGACCTCGATTAGTGGGTCAATGTCACGGCGCGCGAAGCGGGGCGCGACCACTTGCCCATTACATGGGTAGCCATTGACGAGCGTAACGGAGCAGTCGGCGCGGTGGGACTCGGCGAGTTCGACATCGAAGAACGGCGGGATCGCTCGCCCTGGGTATCGGGGATGATCGTCCGGCCCGACCGCCGGGGACTGGGGAGCGGCCGTCTCCTCTTGGCCCACCTTGAAGCGTGGGCGGAAATCCACGGGTTCAAGCAGGTGTGGGTCGCGCACGAAGGCCCGGCCATCAGCTTCTATCGCACATGCGGGTGGGACTTGAGCGAAACGGTCGAACGCGTATCAGGAGAATCAGTATCGGTACTAACGAAACTCCTCTGAAGCCGAATCTGCCTTGCCCTCGCACGTACTTACCCATACGTCAATCGTCAATGTGAAAAAACCGCCTTCGGACGGGCACGGGAATAACCAGACCCCCCGGTTGTTTGAGACTATGTATCGCGAATGAGCGGCGAACCGTGTCCCGAACGGCCACTTTGGGGCGTTGACACGCCGGACGTGATGGCGTACCATGCTTCCTTGCGCCGCCGGATTCGGTGGCTTGAGTACGCGATGAAGTGGGGCGGGACGAACCGCTCGACGCAGTGACGGAGGGTACCGGTGTCGTACGCGGTGATTGAGACGGGCGGCAAGCAGTACCGCGTGGCCGTCGGGCAGGCGATTGAAGTCGAGAAGCTCGATGGGGACGTAGGCGACGAAGTGACGCTTGAGCGCGTCTTGCTCGTTGCGGGCGAAGGGAATACCAGCATCGGCACGCCTGTTGTGGAAGGCGCGACCGTGAAGGCGACGATTAACGCGCAGCACAAGGCGGACAAGGTGATCGTCTTCAAGATGAAGGCGAAGAAGCGGTATCGCCGCCTCAAGGGCCATCGCCAGCAGTTAACCCGTCTGACCGTCACCGACATCGTCGTCTGAGTAGTCAGCAGTCGGTAGCCAGTTGTTAGAAGAACCTGACACGGCGACCGATCACTGACTACCGGCTACCGACCACTAACCACTGGAGGCAGCAATGGCACACAAGAAAGGCGTCGGATCGTCCCGCAACGGTCGCGATAGCAAGCCGAAAATGCTCGGCGTCAAGCGCTATGACGGCCAGATCGTCAGCGGCGGCGAAGTGCTCGTTCGGCAGCGTGGCACCCGGATCATGCCGGGCACCAACGTCGGTGTTGGGCGGGATCACACGCTCTTCGCGATGATCACCGGCTCCGTCAAGTACGAGCATGTCGGGCGGTACAAGAAACAGGTCAGCATTTATCCGGCCGCGGTAAGCGCCAGCCTCGAAGAGACCCAGGTCGCGGCAGGATAAACCCATGCGTAGTCTGGAATCAGTGGCCAATGGTCCACTGTACACCGACTACCGAAAGAAGGAACCCGATGAAGCCAGGAATTCACCCAAACTATGTTGACGCGACGGTAACGTGCTCCTGTGGCAATACATGGACGACGCGTTCAACGAAGCCGAATCTCCGCACCGATCTTTGCTCGCAATGCCACCCCTTCTTCACGGGCGAGCAGCGTATCGTGGACACCGCCGGTCAGGTCGAGCGGTTCATGAACAAGCTCGGTAGCGCGCAAGAAGGCGGCGTGGTAAGTAAGAAGCAGGTCCGGCGCGAGCAGAAGATGGCGGAGACGCAGCGCGCCCGCACCTTCACACCCGAACTGGAAGCCCTTGCGAAGTCCGGTGATCTGCCCGCCGAGGTGGCGCCGACCGCGTAGCGTGTTTTGCACCTGATGACGGTTTTCCGGCCTCTGACAAAATTGACTGCCGAATTACCGTAACGATTTCCATGCACGTTCGTTATATCGGTCAGAGTGTTTGAGATGCCTCAACACCCTGGCCGATATCTCCGTTTTCGTCCTTAGCCCAAAGAAAGTGTGCGAATTCGTGGCGCAGACTTCCGTTTTCCCCGTGCGCACGGCCTCGTCTCCTCTTCCGGTTCTCGATCTGCCTTCCACCCCCGTTGCCACTGCTCCCCCGGTCGTCCTCAAGGAGGGTGGCACATTCCTCGTCGGGGATGCGAGCGGGGACATCACGGGCGAGCATGGATCGGGGTTGTATGAGCGCGATACCCGCTATCTCAGCCGTTTCATCCTGACCGTCAACGGCCACCGCCCGGTGGTGGGGACGAGTACACGGCCCGGCCCCGCTGTTGTCTCGATGCGCGCATCGCTCGTGCGTGAACGGCACAATCGGGGTGCGGGGTGCATTCGCGTGCATCGCTCCGCTGTGGTGAATAACGCGCTCCATGTGAGCCTCACACTCCGCAATCCTTCGCCCGCCGCCCGACGCGTCCGTGTTACTCTGACGATGGCGGCGGATTTTCGGGACATGTTCGCGGTGCGCGGCTTTTACTCCGGTAAGCGGCGCGGCGCTGTGCAGCCGCCGGAGATGAGCGAGCGTCAGGTTCGCTTCCGCTATAACACCCTTGACGATTTGCCGCTCTGGACCGATGTGAAGGCCAACCACGCACCGCTACGGACGGCGTTGATCCGCGTCGGACATCACGGCAAGACGCCGGGCGTTCGCTGGACCTTCGTGCTCACGGTGCCTGCCGGGGGACGCGAGGAACTTTCCTTTCTCGTCACACCGGGGCGGGTCGCCGAAGCGGCGGTTGATCAAAGTATCACCGCGTCGCTCTTCACTGCACGCTCTCTGGCGCACCAGTGGACGGACGAGATCGCCGCGATCGAGACGGACAATGCGCCGTTCAACCGCCTCCTGCGCCGCTCGGCAGGCGATCTGCGCGCGCTCCTGACGCCCTGCGCGGCGGGGGAAGTGGCGGCGGCAGGCATCCCGTGGTTCGTCGCGCCATTCGGCCGCGATTCCTGCATCACCGCGCTCGAATCGTTGATGCTCACACCTCGCTTCGCGGTTGGCGCGCTCCGGGCGCTCGCGGCACATCAGGGGAGGGAAGAGAACCCGTCGCGCGATGAGGAACCGGGCAAAATCCTCCACGAGATCCGCGTCGGTGAACTGTCGCGCGCGGGGGTTGTCCCTTTCTCGACGTATTACGGCAGTGTGGACAGCACGCCGCTCTTTGTGATGCTCTTTGCCCGGACGATGCGCTGGCTCGATGCCGACGCCCTCTATGACGACCTCCTGCCGCATGTCCGGCGCGCGCTCGAATGGTGCGATACATGGGGCGACGCCGACGGCGACGGGTACATCGAATATGGTCGGTTCTTCGCGCCGAATGGGGTTGCCAATCAGGGTTGGAAGGATAGCCACGACTCGCTGCACCACCCGGATGGGTCGGAGGTGCTGCGGCCCGTTGCCCTCGCGGAGGCGCAGGCGTACGTCTATGCCGCGAAAGCGTGGCTCGCGGATATTGTCGAGCGGCGGGGCGATCTGTTATGGGCGGCGCAGTTACGGGTCGAGGCGGCCGATCTCGCGGCGCGGTTCGAGCGGGATTTCTGGTTGCCGGATGAGGGATGCTATGCCTACGCGCTCGATGGCGCGAAGCGACCCGTACGCACGGTTGTTTCGAACGTCGGGCATCTTCTCTATTGCGACCTCATGCGCGGGGACAAAGCGGCAATCATCGCGGAACGCCTGCTCCGCCCGGATATGCTCTCCGGTTGGGGCGTGCGCACGCTCTCATCCGACGCCGCCCGGTACGACCCGGACAGCTATCACAATGGCAGCATCTGGCCGCATGACAACGCCTTGATTGCGCTGGGGATGCAGCGGGCCGGGTGTGCGGAGGCCGCGACGGAGGTTGCCTCGCAGGTAATCGCGGCGGGCCTCGCGCAGCCACTCAACCGAATTCCCGAACTCTATGCGGGGTACGCGCGCGATGCGGGGACCACCGCCCCGGTGCCATATCCAGTCAGTTGCTCGCCGCAAGCATGGTCCGCCGCGAGTGCGTTCGCGTTCGTCCAGGCGATGATTGGCCTCGATGTGGACGGTCGGACGGACGAAATCTCCTGCGCGCCGCATCTCCCGCCGTGGCTTTCAATGGTTCGCGTGCGCGGCCTGCGATTTGGCCGGACGCAGGCGGATATCACGATCACGCGTGATGGTACTGCCGGCTATCACGTCGCGATCACGCGCGCGGATGGCGTGCATACGAAGTATTCGGTGGCGGGCGTACCCTCTCTGTGAGGAATGGCAGGCTTTACGAACGCACATAGTACGTAGGGGCGGTGCTTGCATCGCCCCTACAAGACTCCGCGTCTCCTTGCGTAACTCAGTCCGCCGCTTGCGCCGACTCGATCTGAAACGGCGCCAGATCGGGTATCTGCTCGTTGATGAGAAGATCGTAGAGCCGTTCATAGCCGATGGCCATCGAGCGGGCGGAGAAGTGCTGCTCGACCTGTGTGCGGCAGATGGCACGGTCAATTGTATCGAGCAGACCCGCCGCTTCAACGAGACCGTCCACCGTGGGCCGAATGAAACCCGTTACACCGTCAATGACGATCTCCGGTACGGAACCGCACGGCGTCGCGAGCACCGGCGTGCCGCAGGCCATCGCTTCGGTCATCGTCAGGCCGAACGGTTCCGGCCACTGGATCGGGAAGAGCAGCGCGCGCGCATTGCCGAGAAACTCGCTCTTCTCGTCGTCGCCGATTTCACCAATCCACTCGACCTGCCGCCCATCAATCTCGTCTCTGACGAGATCAAAATACTCGGGATGGTCATCGTCCACCTTCGCGGCGATCTTCAGCGGGATGCCGGTGCGCTTGGCAATTTCAATCGCCTGCGAGATGCCCTTATTCGGCGAAATGCGTCCGAGGAAGGCGAAATAGCCGCCGCTCCCATCACCGACATGGAGGTGTTGAAGGTCAATACCGTTGTAGACATTACCGACCCAGCGGGCCTGTGGAAGCGGGTGTTGTTGATGCCGGCTGATCGAGTTCACCGCGGCGTCCGGGTACGTATCGAAGATCAGCGGCAGCGTCGGCAAGTCCAGCCGCCCGTGCATCGTCGTCAAGACCGGCGTGCGCACGAAACGCGCGAAGGGGAAGGTGAAGAAATCCACATGGCTATGGATGACATCGAATTCGTTCGCGTGCTCGAAGACGCGACCGAGTTGAAGCATCTGTGGGGGATGAATGTCGCGCGGCATTTCGAGGCCGGGGAGCAGTCGGAGGCCAGAGGGGACGAGGGGGACGAGGGTGGCGAGCGTCTCCGAGTCTCCCGTGGCAAAAAGAGTCACGTCATGGCCGCGCCGGACGAGTTCGTCAGTCAGCGCCGCGACGACGCGCTCCGTGCCGCCATACTTCAGCGGCGGGACACGTTCGGCTAATGGCGCGATCTGCGCGATGCGCAATTGGTTGGTTGTCATGGTCATTCCCCCTCTAAAAACCGTATCGCGATTTCGTCCGCGAGGAGCCGCGCCCCGGGAGCGATTGCAATCCGGCCACCACTGCGGGTAACAACTCCCCGTGTCAAATATTCCGCAAGTTGGCGACCGTACACCATATCGACCGTACGAGCATGTCGCTCGAAAAATGCGCTTTCCGATACCCCTTCTGCAAGACGCGTTCCAAGAAACATCGTTTCCGCGCGGGCGGTCGCCTCCGCTATCTGTTCCGTCCCCGCTTCCGTGCTGCCGTTTTGCACCGCAGCCGCGTACGTATGTAGGTCGCGCGCATTCCAGAACCGGCGATTGCGGCGATGGCTGTGCGCGCCGACGCCGAAGCCGAGATAATCACCGTTGACCCAGTAGCCGCAGTTGTGGCGCGAGCGATGACCAGGCAGGGCGTAGTTCGAGGTCTCGTAATGGGTATAGCCCGCGCCGGTCAGTAGTTCGTCCGCCGCGAGGAACATATCCGCGTAGAGGTCTTCATCCGCGACAGACATCGTTCCGGCGGCGACTGCGTGGGCTAGCGGTGTCCCCTCCTCAACAGTCAGCGAGTACGCGGAGAGATGATCGGGGTGGAGCGCGATTGCCGTCTGGAGATCGTCGCGCCAATCGGCGAGCGTCTGATCTTGCCAGCCGAAGATCAAATCCGCGCTGACGCTCGCGAACCCGGCGGCGCGGGCGTGCGCAATCGCCTGCTGGCCTTCCTGGGGCGTATGGAGCCGACCCAGCGCGCCCAGCCCGCGCGGATTGAAGGTCTGCACGCCGATGGAGAGGCGCGTCACGCCCGCCGCGCGAAAGCCCGCGAGGTGGCGCGGGCGGAGTGGCCCCGGGTTTGCCTCCAGGGTGATTTCCGCGCCCGGTTGGAGATCGAACACATCGCCGATGGTTGCGAGGATGCGGCCGATCTGCGCTGCGGGGAGCAGGGAGGGCGTGCCGCCACCGAGGAAAATCGTCGCGACCGGTGGATTCGGCGCGTGCCGCTCCGCGCCCTGGCGGATTTCCGCACAGAGACTGTCCACATACGCGGGCGCGGCATGCAGCATGCCCTCGACGACCGCGAAATCGCAATACGGGCAATGCTTCTGGCAAAAGGGAATATGAACCTAAATGCCGATCTGCGTGTCGGGATTGACGATCGGCACATCCCCGATGGCATCCGATACAGGCACGATGGGATGCTGACCGCCGTGTTGAGATGCGATGTCCTGCACGGTTACGCCACGAGTGTGGGATACGGCACATCAACATTGTCGGCGACGGAGGTTGGTTCGGGGATGGGGTCGCCATCGTCCGCCATACCGCGCAGGTGGAACGTGATGGCATCGCGAATGTTACGTCGCGTCTCCTCAATGGTATGCCCCGTTGAAACGCAGCCAGGGAGATCGGAGACGTAGGCCGAGTAGTTACGCGGGCCTGATTCGATAATCACCGCATATTTCATCATGATTTCTCCTTCAGCCACCTTGCTTGCTCTTGCATCGTTTTCCACGTCTTCGGGTTCAAGTCGTCATTGGGATGGCCGGGTAATGTCACGTTTTCTGGTTTCGTTAGGTGTGTATATTGACGATGGCTGCCTTCCTGATTCTTGAGATGCCACCCATCGTCCAGCAGCCGTCGAATGGCATCACGCACCTTCATTCTTTATTCCTCATTCGCACGTGTGTCAAGCATTTCCTCATGCTGGCGTGCCGTGCGGCGTTGGGGAATTCTCCGTGTTGCCGGGCCGCTCACTGATGATTGCCTGAAAGGCCGCTTCCGCCCGGTCGGCATCGGCGGCGGTGGCGGGGCGGTCGCTATAGCGAGCGGCGCGGTACGCATCGGTAATCGTCAGGAGCGGACCGTTCGCGTGCGGGTACACTCCTTCGAGCGGGGGCACATGCTCGCGCGGGGCGGCGGACGGGGCACGCGGTGCGCCCGCCCGTGCGCCGCGATGGAGCAGGCGCGTGTACAGTGTACGAATCTTCAGCGTGTATTGCCAGCGCGGGTCGCCCCGCAAATCCGCCCACGGATCGGCATTCTTGTGCCGCAGCCGCGCCGCGAGCGTGGCGAGCATCCCCTTCAGCCCCGCGCCGACCTCATTCCAGTCCATCACTGATTCCCGCTCCTCATTACCCCGATGGCGGCGGGTTGGGCGGCGGAAAATGAAGCGCGTCAGGAGCCAGATGAACCCGATGAGGATGATAGCGAGCAGGATGAAGCGGATGGAGTCGGGCAGCGAAGCCACCTTATGCGTCGTCTGATCCGCGACCTGACCGGGTGGGGCAGTGAGCCGTGGCAGATCGGCGACTTTGCCGCCCGTAACCCTGTTCACGAGCGAACTGAGCAGGAGATAGAAAATATAGGCGATCCAACTGATCACCGCGATAATCACGTCGAGAATGAAATTCAGGACGACAAAGAGCGGGTGCAGGAGCGCGGTGACGGTTGCCAGAAAGGTATGGGAGAGGATCGCCGCCGCCAGCAGCCCGACGACAAGAATGAGCGCGACCGGCAGGACAAGCGGCGCAATCCATTGCGGCCCGAGCCGCCCTTGCGCGCGGAGCCCTTCAATTTGTAGGCGGGCCAACGTCACCGCGCTGAGGGCGAAAAAGAAGAAGCCGACAACGAGGGCGCGAACGTTTGCCCGCCCCGGCGAATTCGCGTCCTGTGCAGTGACCGTCAGGATGCTCGTCACCGCGACGACGATCACGCCGATGCGCAGCATCGTATAGGTCGTGTCGAGCGACGGCGTCTCCCGCAGTCGTCCGCGCGCCCATGTGTAGACGATCACAATGGTGATCAGCCAGACGGACGATTGCGCCGATGAGGGGCGGAAGATATAGGCGTGTATCGCCTGGCGGAACCACTCCGGATTCCACGGCGCATACTGCCGGAACGCGCCGATATACAGCAGCGCGGCAAGCGTCAGAACGATCCCCACGCCGATCGCGACTTCGTAATCCGGGCTCCATAACTGGAATGCCTCAACGAGGCGCGGGATCGCCGCCGCCACGATCATCACCCCAAGAATCGCCAGCGGCGGGATCCCTCCGACGCCGCCCGTGGAGACGGTGCCCGGCGTTTCGATCACGCCAACGACGAGCGACACGAGCATCGCCTCCGCGCAGATCAGCGTGAAACTGAGCGCGGCGGATCGCCAGTCCCAGGCTTTCACGAGACGGCCGAGATAGCCGTTCAGGACGGCGGGTGCCCTTTGGGCGGCATGAGGACTGAGGACTGAGTTGTCGCGCTCATCGTTCATGATGAATTCCTCACCGTGTGCGTGTTGGTTGCTTGACCTAGCTGTAGAAACCTGACATGCCTTATCAGTCCTCAGTGCTCAGTCCTTTATTTTCGTCGCCGCTTCGACCGCCTGCCAGGGGAGCCGGTGGACGAGAACGCCCGGCAGGCCGGGATCGTCCACGAAGCCGAGGGCGACAATCACGACGCGCAAGCCGCGCTGCACGAGATTTGCCAGCGCGCGGCGGAGCGCATCGGTCATCGTCATCGTCACGACGAGGACGGTGCTGCCCCACGGAAAGCGGGGTGATTCCTGTTCGAGCGTGCCCGCGATGTTCACATAGGTGAAGGGCGTCAGGCGGGCGAGTCCTTCGAGGATGCGAGCATACTGATCCTCGCGGCGGCCGGGTGGAACGCGAAGCGTCTGATCGGTCTGCGCGAGCAGGCCATTCGCGAAGATGCCGACGGCGAACTTCTCGGTGGTTGCCCACTCCGCGATGGAGGCGGCGACGCTGATCGCTCGTTCCAGATGCTCCTGATCCACGCCCTCGTAGTAGCGCGCAACAGTGTCGAGGTTGAGAAAGATGGCAATCTGGAGGTTCGCGGTCGGCTCGTAGACCTTCGTCTGATATGCCCCGGCGCGCGCCGAGGCTTTCCAATGGATCGCTTTGAAGGGGTCCTCGGGATGGTACTCGCGCGTGCCGATGATGCGCGTCGGGTCGGTAATTACGGTGCGGCGCACATTCGTTTCGCCGAGCAGGTGGCGCGGCGGCAAGCCGAGTTCGTCAAGGGCGACGAGTCGCGGGTAGACCGTCAGATATTGCTCGCCGGGCAAGGCTTGCCGGTGGGCGAAGAAGCCGAAGGGGTCGCCGGCGCGGACCGTTACGGGGCCGACGCGGAAATAGCCGCGGTGTGGGCAGTGAAGCGTTAGATGCCAGGTGATCCGCTCATACCAGCGGAGCGCGGTGAAGAAGGAGACGATCTGCGTGCCCGGCGATTCGGATTGAAACGCCTCCCAATCCCGGACGCGCACGCGCGACGCCATCGCATCCTCCACGCGTACCCAGGGCATCGGCAGCAACTTCTTGTTCGTCATCCGCAGTGTGAGATGGAGCGATTCGCCCGCGAAGCAGCGGTCCGCGTCTGTGTTGCGCTCGAAGAGCAGCCGGTCGAGGACATGCTTGTTCCAGAACCATGAGAGGGCGAGCGTCAGGAGCGTGATCGTGCCGATCACCGTCACGGCGGGCTGGCTGAGGATCATCCCAAAGAGGATGACAACGACCGACCCGGTAATCCACGCCTGACCGTAAATCGCCCCCGTACCCATCGCTAGATCGCCTCGACCGGCACGGGAATCTCGGCAACGACATCACGCAGGATGCTCTCGACATTGCGACCCCGCAGGCGGCTCTCGGATGAGAGGATGATGCGATGGGTCAGAATCGGCGCCCAGAGCGCCTTGATGTCCTCCGGGGTCACATACTCCCGCCCGCGAATCGCGGCATACGCCTGTGCGGCGCGATAGAGGGCGAGCGATCCGCGCGGCGACGCCCCGAGCGCGATAGCCTCGTGCGCCCGCGTGGCGCGCACGAGGCGGGTAATGTATTGCCGCAATTCATCATCCACATGGGTGCCGCGCACCGCGGTCTGGAGCGACGGGAAATCGGCAATGGCGCCGACAGGCTGCACATCCGCGAGGGGATTGGCATCCTGGAAACGCGTCAGGATCGTCGCTTCGTCGTCCTCATCCGGGTAGCCAATCTTCAGTTTCAGAAAGAAACGGTCCAGTTGCGCCTCCGGGAGCGGGAATGTCCCTTCCAGTTCGATCGGGTTCTCGGTCGCGATCAGGATGAAGGGGCGCGGCAACGGGATCGTCTCGTTCTCGATTGTTACCGTCCGCTCCTCCATCGCTTCGAGCAGGGCGGACTGCGTGCGCGGCGTGGCGCGGTTGATCTCATCGGCAAGGACGACATTGCCGAAGATCGGGCCAGGCCGGAACTGGAATTCCTGTACGCGCTGATTGAAATACGTCAGGCCGCTGATGTCGGACGGCAACAGATCGGGCGTACATTGAATACGCCGGAAATCGCCGCCGATGGCGCGGGCGAGCGAGCGGGCCAGCGTCGTCTTGCCGACACCGGGGACGTCTTCCAGCAGAATATGACCCTCACACAGCAACGCAACAAGCGCGAGGTCCACAACCTCCCGCTTTCCCACCATCACCTCACCCACACGGTCCAATACCGCGTCGGCGTACTCCTGCACACGGCCCACCGGCTGCACTCCTTCCTAAGCTTCGCGCACGCCAGATTGTAACACGAGTAGTCAGTAGTCAGTAGCCGGTAGTCAGAAAATGCGGAGCACATCGGGAGCGCTTCGACCCGTTTGGCACACCTGCGCAAACGGCATCTCATGTCTGACTACTGGCTACTGACTACCGGCTACTGGCTGCTATACTCTCAAATGCCCCGTCCGACTGGCGAGCGGGGATTCGGTGCGATGATGAAAGGGGTTCATTGATGGGAAAGACCTTCCGGCAAATGGTGGCGGACGCGCGCGGCAATGTTGGTGTGGTCAGCCCGCAAGACGCGAAGAAGGAGATTGACAAGGGCGGCGCGACCGTCATTGACGTGCGCGAGCCGGACGAGGTCGCGGAGGGCGGCACCGTCCCCGGCGCGCGGAATATTCCCCGCGGTGTGCTGGAAATCAAAGCGGACACCGAACTGCCGATGCGCGACCCGTCGCTCGAAGACCGCGATCAAAAGATGCTGATCGTCTGCGGCGCGGGCGGGCAGGCGGCGCTCGCCGCGAAGTCCCTCAAAGACATGGGCTTCAAGGACGTTTCGATTATTGATGGCGGTATGAAAGGCTGGAAAGACGCCGGCTACGAGACCGCCGCGCCGAAGAAGTAAACGGGGATTATTCCTCACCCCCCGCCCCCCTCTCCTTTGCTGCCAAGCATAGGAGAGGGGGGCGGGGGGTGAGGTTCCTCAGTTCAACAGTTCAAAAATCCCCGCCGCGCCCATGCCGCCGCCGACGCACATCGTCACCATGCCATAGCGGCCGCCGCGCCGCCGGAGTTCGTTGATCAGCGTCACGGTCAGTTTGGCGCCGGTCGCGCCCATCGGGTGGCCGAGGGCAATCGCGCCGCCGTTGACGTTCACCTTCTCCAAATCCATGCCGAGTTCCCTAATGACGGCGAGGGACTGCGAGGCGAACGCTTCGTTCAGTTCGATCAGGTCCATATCCTCCAGATTCAGCCCGGCCAGTTTCAACACCTTCGGTACCGCGACGAGCGGCCCGATGCCCATGATGTCCGGCCGCACGCCGCCGACCGCGAAGGCGACGAAGCGGGCGAGCGGCGTCAGACCGTGCCGCTCCGCCGCCTCGCGCTCCATGAGCAGGACGGCTGCCGCTCCGTCGCTCGTCTGCGATGAGTTGCCCGCTGTGATCGTTCCACGCGCCGCGAAGACGGGTCGTAACTTGCCGAGCGCCTCCAGTGAGGTGTCGCGGCGCGGGCCTTCGTCCGTCGTGAAGATCGTCTCCGACTGCTGCGTGTTTCCCTCGTCGTCCACCCACACCGTCTCGACGTGAAGCGGAACGATCTCGCCCTTGAACTTTCCCTCGGTAATCGCCGCCGTCGCGCGTTGGTGGGAGCGAAGGGCGAAGGCGTCCTGCTCCTCGCGGCTGATGGTGAACTCACGCGCCACATTCTCGCCCGTCAATCCCATGCTGAGGTAGACATCGGGACATTCAGCGGCCAGCGTCGGGTTCGGGCTTGAGCGCATCGTCGCGATCTGGACGAGACTCATACTCTCGGTGCCGCCCGCGAGAATGCAGGTGCCGAATCCCGCCATAATCCGCTCGGCGGACTGCGCGATCGTTTGCAGCCCGGAGGAGCAGAAACGATTGACCGTCTGCGCCGCGATGCTGTCCGGCAGCCCGGCGCGCAGAGCGGCGATCCGCGCGACGTTCATCCCCTGCTCACCTTCAGGGATCGCGCAACCGATCACCACGTCTTCAATCTCCGCCGGGTCCAATCCTTCCGCCCGCCGGACGACCTCGGCGAGCGCCGCCGCCGCCATATCGTCCGGGCGCGTGGCCCGCAGCGTCCCACGCGGCGCTTTCCCCACCGCCGTCCGCATGCCCGCGACAATCACTGCTTCTTTGACCATTTTCCTGCCTCTTGAATGTGCTCGGAGTTCGAAGCGGGATCGGGACCTTTCTTCGAACATCGAACTCCGAACTCCGAACATCGAACTAGTTCCGCAGCGGCTTCCCCGTCTCCAGGAAGTGTTTGATTCGCTCCTGTGTTTTGTGATTGTTGAGGAGGCGGATGAATGCCTCGCGTTCGAGCCGCAGGAAATAGGCTTCGTCCACCCATTGTGGCGCGGAGAGGTTGCCGCCGCAGACGACCGTCGCGATCTCGCGCAGGATCGTCGCGTCGTGGACGGAGATGAAGCCGCCCGCGCGGTATTGGTGGATGCCGACCATCAGCGAAGCAAGCGCACCCTGCCCCGCCGCGTAGCACTGCTTCCCGGGTAACGGTGGTTGGTACCCCGCGTCCGCAAGGTCGAGCGCCATTCGCTTCGCCTCCACCAGCAAACGATCCCGCCCGAGGATGATGCGGTCAGTCTCGCTCAGGTAGCCGAGTTCACGCGCTTCGAGGGCACTTGTACTCACCTTCGCCTGCCCGATCGCCTCCACGATGCGCGTCAGCAAGGGGAGAGAGTTCGCGCCTGCGGTCCGCATCGCGGGTGAGACGATGCGGCGGACGAGTTCCTTGCAACCGCCGCCACCGGGGATCAGCCCAACGCCCGCCTCGACCAACCCCATGTACGTCTCACCCTCAGCGCAGATAGCCGCGCTGGCGAGGGCAAGTTCGACACCGAGGCCGAGCGTATTGCCGAACGGCGCTGCAATGACGGGCTTCGGGGAAGAGCGCAGCCGCTGGAGAAGGTGATGACCCGCTTCGAGCAACCCGGCAAGCGCCTCCGGATTCGCTCGCGCGATCTCGCCAATCTCGCGCAAATCCACCCCGGCGGAGAAGTATTCGCCTTGATTCCCGATCACCATTGCCCGCCATGCATCGTCGTCCGCGAGCCGCGTCAGTGCGCGGTCGAGCAATTGCATCGCCTCCTGGCTGACGGCGTTCGCTTTGCTGTGCATCTCGAAGCAGAGCACGCCGTCGCCGAGGTCAATCAGGCTCGCGCCTTTTGACCCTTCGATCTCTTTCCCCGCCGCCTTCAGGGTCGTGAGATCAATGCTGTTCGGGTCACGCGGGATCGGTTCGTAGCGCTTCGTGATCGGGCTGTACGCCTCGGCCTGCCCGTCCGCGTGTCGGTAAAAGGTTGGATGGCCCGTCGCGAGCATTTCTGTCACCCAGGGCGCGACGGCGAGGCCGTGCCGCTCCATCCGTGCGACGGTCTCCGGTACGCCGAGCAGGTCCCATGTCTCGAATGGGCCGTATTGCTGCGCGAAACCCCAGCGCATCGCGTCGTCCACGCCGCTAATCGTGTCGCTGATTTCCGGGACGCGCCGCGCCGCGTAGGCGAGGGTCGGGACAATCGTCGCCTCCACGAGTTGCGCGGCGCGATCGCCCATCTCCGCGCTCTCCATGATGAAGCGCAGCCGTGCGCCGAGGTCGCGGATCGTGCCCGCCTCCTTCATCAGCGGCATGTCCGGTTCCTGCGGCGGGTGATACTCCAGCGTATCGAGATCAATGACGTGGAACGCGCGTTTGGCTCCGGGGCCGTCCACACGCTTGTAAAACCCCGCACCGCTCTTGTTGCCGCGCAACCCCGCCCCGACCATTCGCCGAATGGGTTCCGGCACGCGGAATTCATCGCGCGATTCATCGTCCGGCACGAGGTCGTAGAGATTTTCCGCGACATCCACCATGATGTCCACTCCGGCGAGATCAGCGAGGCGGAAAGAGGCCGTCTTTGGCCTGCCGATCAGCGGCCCGGTGAGGGCGTCCACGTCCTCGATCGTGAAGCCGTGATTGAGCGCGTAGCGCATCCCGGTCATGCCGCTGTACGTGCCGATCCGGTTGGCGATGAAGTTCGGCGTGTCCTTGCACAGCACCGTCCCTTTGCCGAGTGTCCGTTCGGTGAACCGTCGCACCTGCTCAACGACGGCGGGATCGGTGTCCGCGGTCGGGATGATTTCGAGCAGTTTCATATAGCGCGGCGGATTGAAGAAGTGCGTGCCGAGGAAGTGGCGGCGGAATTCCTCGGAGCGTCCCGCCGCAATCTGATGCAGCGGGATGCCGGAGGTGTTCGACGTGACGATGCTCCCCGGCGCGCGTGCCGCCTCGATGCGGGCCATCAGCGCCTGCTTGGGCGCCAGTTGCTCGATGATCACTTCGATAATCCAGTCCGCCTCGGCGATGGTGGCGA